>NZ_JBITEO010000010.1:0-276789 GCF_044455245.1 Streptomyces sp. NPDC051310 | reverse complement strand
TCTCCTTCGACATCGACGCCAACGGCATCATGCACGTGACCGCCAAGGACCTGGGCACGGGCAAGGAGCAGAAGATGACCGTCACCGGCGGCTCCTCGCTGCCGAAGGACGAGGTCGACCGGATGCGTGAGGAGGCCGAGCGGTACGCGGAGGAGGACCACAAGCGCCGCGAGGCCGCCGAGACCCGCAACCAGGGCGAGCAGCTCGTCTACCAGACGGAGAAGTTCCTCAAGGACAACGAGGACAAGGTTCCGGGCGACGTCAAGACCGAGGTCGAGACGGCGGTGAACGAGCTCAAGGAGAAGCTGAAGGGCGAGGACACCGCGGAGATCCGCACCGCCACCGAGAAGGTCGCGGCCGTCTCCCAGAAGCTCGGCCAGGCGATGTACGCCGACGCCCAGGGCGCCCAGGCCGCCGGCGGTGCCGGTGAGGCCCCGGGTGCCGCCCAGGGCGCTGCCGACGACGACGTGGTCGACGCCGAGATCGTCGACGACGAGAAGCCGAAGGGGGCCGCATGACGGAGGAGACCCCGGGCTTCGAGGAGAAGCCCGACGTCCCCTCCGGCGACGCCACCGACGACGCCGCCGAGGCCGCCGGGACCACTTCGCCGCAGGCGGAGGAGGTCCCGGCGGACCGGGCCGGGGACGCACACGCACAGGTGGCCGGTCTGACGGCCCAGCTGGACCAGACCCGCACCGCGCTCAGCGAGCGCACGGCGGACCTCCAGCGGCTCCAGGCCGAGTACCAGAACTACCGCCGCCGGGTCGAGCGCGACCGGGTGACGGTCAAGGAGCTCGCCGTGGCGAGCCTCCTGACCGAGCTCCTGCCCGTGCTCGACGACATCGGCCGGGCCCGTGAGCACGGCGAGCTGGTGGGCGGCTTCAAGTCGGTGGCCGAATCCCTGGAGACGGTCGCCGCCAAGATGGGCCTGCAGCAGTTCGGCAAGGAGGGCGAGCCCTTCGACCCGACGATCCACGAGGCGCTCATGCACTCGTACGCACCGGACGTCGCCGAGACGACCTGCGTCGCGATCCTGCAGCCCGGGTACCGGATCGGCGAGCGGACCATCCGGCCCGCCCGTGTCGCGGTCGCCGAGCCCCAGCCGGGGGCGGCGCCCAAGGACGCCGGGAGCGCCGCGAAGGAATCCGGTACGGAGGAGAAGTCCGCCGACGAGGAGAGCGGTGGCCCCGAGGAGGGCTGACGCGTTGAGGGGTAACCGGAAGGAGGGACGTCGATGAGCACGAAGGACTTCGTGGAGAAGGACTACTACAAGGTTCTCGGCGTCCCCAAGGACGCCACCGAGGCGGAGATCAAGAAGGCGTACCGGAAACTCGCCCGCGAGTTCCACCCGGACGCCAACAAGGGCGACGCCGCCGCCGAGGCGCGCTTCAAGGAGATCTCCGAGGCGAACGACGTCCTCGGCGACCCGAAGAAGCGCAAGGAGTACGACGAGGCGCGCGCCCTCTTCGGCAACGGTGGCTTCCGCCCCGGCCCCGGCGGCGCCGGCGGCAGTTTCAACTTCGACCTGGGCGACCTCTTCGGAGGCGCCCAGGGCGGGGGCGGTGCCGGTGCCGGCGGCTTCGGCGGCGGGCTCGGGGACGTGTTCGGCGGACTGTTCGGCGGCCGCGGCGGGGCGGGCACGCGCACGCAGCCGCGCCGGGGCCAGGACATCGAGTCCGAGGTGACGCTCAGCTTCACCGAGGCGGTCGAGGGGGCCACGGTCCCGCTGCGGATGTCCAGCCAGCAGCCGTGCAAGGCGTGTTCGGGGACGGGCGACAAGAACGGCACGCCGCGGGTCTGCCCGACCTGCGTCGGCACCGGCCAGGTGTCGCGGGGCACGGGCGGCGGCTTCTCGCTGACCGACCCCTGCCGGGACTGCAAGGGCCGCGGCCTGATCGCGGAGAACCCCTGCGAGGTCTGCCACGGCAGCGGCCGCGCCAAGTCGTCCCGCACCATGCAGGTCCGCATCCCGGCGGGCGTGTCCGACGGGCAGCGGATCCGGCTGCGCGGCAAGGGCGCACCCGGTGAGCGGGGCGGCCCGGCCGGTGACCTGTACGTGGTGGTGCACGTCGGTGCGCACCCGGTCTTCGGCCGCAAGGGCGACAACCTCACCGTCACGGTGCCGGTGTCGTTCGACGAGGCGGCGCTCGGCGGGGAGATCAGGGTGCCCACCCTGGGCGGGCCGCCGGTCACGCTGAAGATCCCGGCCGGTACGCCCAACGGCCGTACGATGCGCGCCCGGGGCAAGGGCGCGGTGCGCAAGGACGGTACGCGCGGGGACCTGCTCGTCACCGTCGAGGTGGCGGTGCCCGAGGACCTCAACGACAAGGCGCGCGAGGCCCTGGAGACGTACCGTCAGGCGACGGCGGACGAGGATCCGCGAGCTGAGCTGTTCCAGGCCGCGAAGGGGGCTTGAGATGGACGGACGTCGACGCAACCCGTACGAGCTGACCGATGACACGCCGGTCTACGTCATCTCGGTGGCGGCCCAGCTGAGCGGGCTGCACCCGCAGACGCTGCGGCAGTACGACCGGCTCGGCCTGGTCTCGCCGGACCGTACGGCGGGCCGCGGCCGGCGCTACTCGGCCCGCGACATCGAACTGCTCCGCCAGGTGCAGCAGTTGTCGCAGGACGAGGGCATCAACCTGGCCGGCATCAAGCGGATCATCGAGCTGGAGAACCAGGTCGCCGCACTCCAGGCCCGGGTAGCCGAGCTCAGTGCGGCGGTCGAGGGTGCGGCGGCGGCGATGCGCCAGCGCGAGGCCCAGGTGCACGCCTCCTACCGGCGCGACCTCGTGCCGTACCAGGACGTGCAGCAGGCGAGCGCGCTGGTGGTGTGGCGTCCGGCGGCCAAGCGCGGCGAGCAGTGACGTCTTCTTCCCCGGGCCCCCTTCGTCGTACGAAGGGGGCCTTCGGGCTGTGTACGGCGCTGGCGGCCCTGGCGGCCCTCACCACGGCCTGCGACGACGAGACGGGCAGTGCGCCCCTCCCCACCCGTACGAGCGCCTCAGCGGCACTTCCGTCGCCCTCGGCGCCTCCCCCCGGTTCGCGGGCGACCGGGGCCCCGGCGGACGGCGGCGGCGGCGCGCCGTGCCCCGGATCCGGCGTCCGCGTCATGACGGGACCGGTCAGCGCGGCGATGGGGGTGCGCGGCATGGGGGTGTTCCTGCTCAACTGCGGCACGGAGCCCTTCGGGGTGAGCGGTCACCCGGTGCTCGAAGTCCTCGGCGAGGAGCGGGAGGAGCTGGACGTCGCCGTGCGGCTCGGGACCGGCACGGACGGCGGCGCGCGGCGCCCGGCGTTCGTGCTGCGGCCGGGGGAGCGGGCGGAGGCGTCGGTGATCTGGCGGAACACGGTGACCCGTACGGACGTCGTGGCGACGAGCGGCGCGTACCTGCGGGTGACGCCCGCGCCGGGTGTCGCGGCGCAGACGGTCGCGCCGGACGACGGCCCGCTGGATTTGGGGAACACCGGAGCGGTGGAGGTCACGCCTTGGGCGCGGCCGCGTGACTGACCCTCCGGCCGGCCCCGGTCAGTGGTCCCGTTCGAGGAGGCCGGACCGGGCGATCAGGTAACCGAGCTGGGCGCGGCTGCCGCTGCCCAGCGCGGAGGCGAGCTTGGCGATGTGGGCCCGGCAGGTCCGTACGTTCATGCCGAGGCGGCGGGCGATGGCCTCGTCGACGTGGCCCTCGACCAGCAGCTTGGCGATGGAGCGCTGCACGCCGCTGATGCCGTGGGGGTGGGGCTCGTAGGTGACGGGCTCGTCCAGCGGGATGGCCTGGAGCCAGAACTGCTCGAAGACGCCGACCAGGTACTCCACCAGCCCGGGGTGGCGCAGTTCCAGGGCGACCTGCCGGTCGCGGCTGGCGGGCACGAAGGCGACCTTGCGGTCGACGATGATCAGCCGGTCGATGATCTCCTCCAGCGTGCGCACCTCGACCTCGGGGCCGATCCGCTCCAGGTAGGACAGGGTGATGGGCTGGTGGCGCGCCGTGTGCTGGTAGAGGGTGCGCATCCGGATGCCCCGGCCCAGGAGCGGGCGGACCCGGCGCAGCGCCTCGCCGAAGGTGTGCGCGCTGCGGCCGCTGCCGGGCTGGACGGTGAGCAGTTCCACCGAGCAGTCCCCGACGGCGCGGTCCAGGCTCGCGTTGATCCGTTTCAGGCCTTCCAGCACGCTGATCGCGTGGGTGGTGGACGGATCGTGCGCGCTGACCGCCATGAATGGCTCGAAAGCGTCGGCAAGAGCGACGGTGAGCCGCCTGCGCTCCTGTATTTCCTTCTCGATCGGCAGTATCAACTGCGCCAGGGCCGCCGACGGCGGTACGGGCCGCAGCCACTGCGCGTCGTCCGGGTCCGGTCGCAGCAGGTCGAGGTCGAGGAGGCAGGGTGCCGGCGCGACTTCCGCGCGGGAGATGCGCCCGGCCCGTAGAGCATCCGCGTAGAGCTGAGAACCGGTCTCGCAAAGCTCCATGTGGCTATGGGGATGTCCCTGTTCATCCCTATCCGGTTGCATATGTACACCCCCAGGCTTTTCCGATTCAGGAACATGATGCATTGAGCCAGTGGTGGAAGCGTGGGGAGTGAGCCATCGTCATGGCTGCGGGGGAGCGGGATGTATTACCTTCAAGTGAGGTTGCTCGGTCATGGCCAAGAAGCTCATACGCACCGTTGTCGGTGTCGCGCTCTTCGCTGCTGCGGCGGTGGGAACCGTGGCGTCCGCCGGGGATCCTGGCTGGGGCGCGAGGACGCCGCACGTCGCGGAGGCCAAGGATCCGGGCTGGGGTGTGGCGACGCAGAGCGTCACCGCGGTCCAGGACCCGGGCTGGGAGTCGGCTCCCAGCGCCGCCGATCCCGGCTGGGGGTCCGTGGGGGCATGACAGTTCCCGAAGACCCTCGCTTCCGGCGTGAGATGGCATCCGCCTACCGCTCGGGGTGGCACTTCATCGACCTCGTCACGGCTGTGCCGCACAGTGGCGATTCGTTGATGGTCACCCTCTTCGGGGAGCCGATCGTCATCACGCGCGGCGACGACGAGGACATCCGCGCCTACCGGTGTCTGCGCCGTCCCCGGGGAGCCCCGCAGCCCGTCCGGTGCGCCATTCGTTACGGCATGATTTTCGTCAATCTCGACCAGCGCGATCATCAGCTCGTCGAGGTGGAGACCACCACCGCCACCCCCCGCAGCGCCTGAGCGGTTCCCCCGTCGTTGTAGATCGCTCAGGTGCTTCCCCCACACAGCGGCACCATCGCGGACCTGAAACGCGATGGTGCCGCTGTGCTGTGCGCGCACGGGCGCCCGGCGCCGGCGCACCGGGTGGCTACGCCCGCCCCATCGCCCGCGTCAGCGCGATCTCGATGACGACCCGGTCCGGGTTGGGCGCCGGCGTACGGCCGTAGCGCTCCGCGTACCGGGCGACCGCGTCCGCCACGGCGTCCGGTTCCGTGCGGATCCGCGCGACGCCCTCCAGCGTCGCCCAGCGCCCCTTGTCCACCTGGCAGACCGCGACCCGCGCGCCGTCCGCGCCCGCGGCCAGGACGTTGGCCACCTTCCGGCTGTGCCTGTTGGTGATGACCCGGGCGATGCCCTTCTCGCCGCCCTCGGGGTCGTAGGTCACGCCGACCGCGACGACGTGCGGAGTGCCGTCGGGACGGGGCGTCGTCAGGGTGCACATGTGGTACTCGCGCCAGAAGCCGAGGTACGAGTCGCCGGGGTTCCGCAGGTCTATGGCCATGGGCCGGAACCTACCGGGGGCCGCTACCGCCCACCACCTTGAGTGGAATAGACTCAACTTTGTGTACGTTGGATGAGTAAAGGCTTCTCAAGGGCTCAGAAGGAGGAGAAAGCGAACGTGGACGCCGAGCTGACCAACCGGAGCCGGGACGCCCTCAACGCCGCCACCAGCCGCGCCGTGTCCGAGGGACACCCGGACCTGACCCCCGCGCACCTGCTGCTCGCGCTGCTGGAGGGCCAGGACAACGAGAACATCATCGACCTGCTGGCCGCCGTCGAGGCCGACCAGGCCGGCGTGCGCTCCGCGGCCGAGCGGCTGCTCGCCGCCCAGCCCAGCGTCACCGGCTCCACCGTCGCGCCCCCGCAGCCCAACCGCGACCTGCTCGCCGTCGTCGCCGACGCCTCGCAGCGCGCCAAGGAGCTCGGCGACGACTACGTGTCGACCGAGCACCTGCTCATCGGCATCGCGGCCAAGGGCGGCCAGGCCGCGGAGGAACTCGACCGGCAGGGGGCGAGCGCCAGGAAGCTGCTGGACGCCTTCGAGAAGGCAAGGGGAGGACGCCGGGTGACCACACCCGACCCGGAGGGCCAGTACAAGGCCCTGGAGAAGTTCGGCACCGACTTCACCGCCGCCGCGCGCGACGGCAAGCTCGACCCGGTCATCGGCCGGGACCAGGAGATCCGCCGCGTCGTACAGGTGCTGTCCCGCCGCACCAAGAACAACCCGGTGCTCATCGGTGAGCCCGGCGTCGGCAAGACCGCCGTCGTCGAGGGGCTCGCCCAGCGCATCATCAAGGGCGACGTGCCCGAGAGCCTGAAGAACAAGCGGCTGGTCGCGCTCGACCTGGGCGCCATGGTGGCCGGCGCGAAGTACCGCGGCGAGTTCGAGGAACGGCTGAAGACCGTCCTGTCCGAGATCAAGGACAGCGACGGACAGATCATCACCTTCATCGACGAGCTCCACACGGTCGTCGGCGCGGGCGCCGGCGGCGACTCCGCCATGGACGCGGGCAACATGCTCAAGCCGATGCTCGCCCGCGGCGAGCTGCGCATGGTCGGCGCCACCACCCTGGACGAGTACCGCGAGCGCATCGAGAAGGACCCCGCCCTGGAGCGCCGCTTCCAGCAGGTCCTGGTCGCCGAGCCGACCGTCGAGGACACCATCGCCATCCTCCGCGGCCTCAAGGGCCGGTACGAAGCCCACCACAAGGTCCAGATCGCCGACTCCGCGCTCGTCGCGGCCGCCACGCTCTCCGACCGGTACATCACCTCACGGTTCCTGCCCGACAAGGCCATCGACCTCGTCGACGAGGCCGCGTCCCGGCTGCGCATGGAGATCGACTCCTCGCCCGTCGAGATCGACGAGCTCCAGCGCGCCGTCGACCGCCTCCGCATGGAGGAGCTGGCGCTGAAGAACGAGTCCGACCCCGGCTCCGTCCAGCGCCTGGAGAAGCTGCGCCGCGACCTCGCCGACAAGGAGGAGGAGCTGCGCGGCCTGACCGCCCGCTGGGAGAAGGAGAAGCAGGGCCTCAACCGCGTCGGCGAGCTGAAGGAGCGGCTGGACGACCTGCGCGGCCAGGCCGAGCGGGCCCAGCGCGACGGCGACTTCGACACCGCGTCCAAGCTGCTGTACGGCGAGATCCCCGCCCTGGAGCGGGAGCTGGAGGCGGCCAGCGAGGCCGAGCAGGAGGCCGCCAGGGACACGATGGTCAAGGACGAGGTCGGCGCCGACGACATCGCCGACGTCGTCGGCTCCTGGACGGGCATCCCGGCCGGCCGGCTGCTGGAGGGCGAGACGCAGAAGCTGCTGCGCATGGAGGAGGAGATCGGCCGCCGGCTCATCGGCCAGGGCGAGGCCGTACGGGCGGTGTCGGACGCGGTGCGCCGCACCCGCGCCGGCATCTCCGACCCCGACCGGCCCACCGGATCGTTCCTCTTCCTCGGCCCGACCGGCGTCGGCAAGACCGAGCTGGCCAAGGCGCTCGCCGGCTTCCTCTTCGACGACGAGCGGGCCATGGTCCGCATCGACATGAGCGAGTACGGCGAGAAGCACAGCGTCGCCCGGCTCGTCGGCGCGCCCCCCGGCTACGTCGGGTACGAGGAGGGCGGCCAGCTCACCGAAGCGGTCCGTCGCCGCCCGTACAGCGTGGTGCTGCTGGACGAGGTGGAGAAGGCCCACCCGGAGGTCTTCGACATCCTGCTCCAGGTGCTCGACGACGGCCGGCTGACCGACGGCCAGGGCCGCACGGTCGACTTCCGCAACACCATCCTGATCCTCACCTCCAACCTCGGCAGCACCTTCCTGATGGACCCGCTGACCCCCGAGGAGCAGAAGAAGGAGCAGGTGCTGGAGGTGGTCCGGGCCTCCTTCAAGCCGGAGTTCCTCAACCGCCTCGACGACATCGTCGTGTTCACGGCCCTCGACCGGGACCAGCTCGCCCACATCGCGCGGCTCCAGATCGACCGCCTGGCGCGGCGCCTCGCCGAGCGCCGGCTCACCCTGGAGGTCACCCCCGAGGCCCTGGACTGGATCGCCGTGGAGGGCTTCGACCCGGCGTACGGCGCCCGCCCGCTGCGCCGCCTGGTCCAGACGGCCATCGGCGACCGGCTCGCCCGGGAGATCCTCGCCGGCGAGGTGAAGGACGGCGACACGGTCCGGGTGGACCGCGCCGGCACCGAACTGATCGTCGGCGTCACCCGGTAGGCGCAGCGGATCCGCCGGACACCGGCGGATCCCCGCGGCACGGGCTTGCCACCGACGGCCCGGGATGGGAGAGGATGGCCGCAATCGTACGAAGGGAAATTCACGGTGAGCATCGACCCGTCCTCCATTCCGAATTTCGGGGGCCAGCCCCAGCCGCAGCAGGCCGCAGGACCGGCGGGCCCCGTCGTCCCCGACCAGGACCTCGTCAAGCAGCTCCTCGAACAGATGGAGCTGAAGTACGTCGTCGACGACGAGGGCGACCTCGCCGCGCCGTGGGAGGAGTTCCGCACGTACTTCATGTTCCGCGGCGAGGGGGACCAGCAGGTCTTCTCGGTGCGGACGTTCTACGACCGGCCGCACCCGGTCGAGAACAAGGAGCGGATCCTGGAGACGATCGACGACTGGAACCGCCGCACCCTGTGGCCCAAGGTCTACACGCACCTGCACGAGGACGAGCAGGGCGGCGCCACCGTCCGGCTCATCGGCGAGGCGCAGATGCTGATCGGCACGGGCGTCAGCCTGGAGCACTTCGTGCAGTCGACGGTCAGCTGGGTCCGCGCGTCGATCGAGTTCGACAAGTGGCTCGTGGAGCAGTTCGGCCTGGAGGGCGCCGGGGGTTCCGAGGGCCCCGCGGACACCGACGGCGACGGCACCGCCTGAGTCACAGGGCCATGGTGGCGAGCGTCAGCACGTACGCCCCGTAGGCGAACGACAGCCCGGCCAGGGCGGCGATCACCACGACCGCCGCCCCGGGCCGGGCTTTGCGCAGGGCGCACGCCACCGGCAGCAGCAGCGGGAACGCCGGCAGCAGGAAACGCGGCTTCGACTCGAAGAAGCCCGAGCCGCCCACCACGATCGCCACCAGGACCGCCGTGTAGACCAGCAGCGGCAGCGGCGGCCGCTCCAGCAGGAACAGCGCGAACAGCACGACCCCCACCGCCGTCAGCGCCAGCGACATCGTGAAACCGAGGTCCATGGGCCGCGTCACCACGGTCCGCGCGAACCGCCAGGTCCCGGCGCCGAAGTCGAACCGCGACGTCCACCCGGTCTGCACCGCGAAGTAGCCGCCCAGCAGGTCCCCCGTGCGGGCCCCGACCCACAGCACGTACCCCGCCCACCCGGCCGGCGCCAGCGCGGCGCCCGCCCACAGCCGCCAGTCGCCGCGGCCCCGGTTCCCCGCCAGTTCGCACCCCGCCGCCACGACCACCGCCGCCGCCACCGCGACCCCGTTCGGCCGCGCCGCCCCGGCCAGCGCCGCCAGGGCCCCCGCCCACAGCCAGCGGCGGGTGAGCACGGCGTACAGCGACCAGGCCGCGAAGGCGGTCATCACCGGTTCCGTGTACGCCATGGACAGCACGATCGAGTGCGGCAGCAGCCCCCACAGGGCCACCAGCGCCGTCGCCACCGCCCGTCCGTACAGCCGGTCACCGATCCGGAAGACGCCCCACGCGGCCGCCCCCGCCGCCGTCCACGACACCAGCAGCCCCGCCGTGCCGCCCGCCACCGGCAGCACCGTCGTCACCGCCCGCACCAGCCCCGGGTAGAGCGGGAAGAACGCCAGATCGGACTGGACGGAGCCGTCCGGCCAGCGCAGCGTCCGGCCGTAGCCGTGCGCGGCGATCCGCAGGTACCAGTCCGAGTCCCACGACCCGGCCAGCAGCGCGCGCGGTGAGCGGCCGGTGTGCCACGCCCACACCGCCATCACCAGCATCCCGGTCAGCCGGGCGGCGGCGAACACCCCCAGTGCGGGCCCCGCGTGCTGCAGTGCGGCGAGCCGGCGCGGAAACTGCCGGCGCCGTGTCTGGATGCCCGTACAGGTCTCGGCGGACAGGGTGCACCTCCGTGCGCGCGGGAGCGTTCACCCCGACCCTCGGCGGGCCACCGCGGCCACGCGAGCGCAGGGGGCCCGCCCGGGTGGTCGCTCCCCGGGCGGGCCCCGCGCGCGCGTGTCGCCGTGACAGCGGCCCCGTCAGGCGTTAGGGGCGAGCCCCTTGAGCCGGGCGGCGGCCTCCTGGAGGATCTCCGTCCGCTTGCAGAAGGTGAAGCGCACGAACGGCGCGCCCTGGTGGCGGTGGTCGTAGAAGACCGCGTTCGGGATGGCGACGACCCCGCACCGCTCGGGCAGCGCCCGGCAGAAGGCCACGCCGTCCGTCTCGCCGAGGGGGCGGATGTCGGTGGTGACGAAGTACGTCCCGGCCGGCGCGTACACCCCGAAACCGGCCTGGGCCAGCCCCTGGCACAGCACCTCCCGCTTGGCGCGCAGATCGGCCCGCACGCCCTCGTAGAACGCCTCGGGCAGGCGCAGCGCCTCGGCGACCGCGTACTGCAGCGGCCCCCCGGACACGTACGTGAGGTACTGCTTCACCGACCGCACGGCGCCGACCAGCTCCGGCGTCGCGGTGATCCAGCCGATCTTCCAGCCGGTGTACGAGTACGTCTTGCCCGCCGAGGAGATGGTCACGGTCCGCTCGCGCATGCCGGGGAACCCGGCGATGGGCAGGTGCTCGGCGGTGCCGAAGACGAGGTGCTCGTACACCTCGTCGGTGACGACGAGCAGGTCCCGTTCGACGGCGAGCGCGGCGACGGCGGCGAGTTCGTCGCGGGACAGGACGGTGCCGGTGGGGTTGTGCGGGGTGTTGAGCAGGATCAGGCGGGTGCGGTCGGTGACGGCGGCCCGCAGTTCGTCCAGGTCGAGCGTGAAGCGGCCGTCCCGGGGCCGGAGGGTGACCGGGACCCGGGTGCCGCCGGCCATGGCGATGCAGGCCGCGTACGAGTCGTAGTACGGCTCCAGGGCGATCACCTCGTCGCCCGGTTCGACCAGCGCCAGCAGCGAGGCCGCGATGGCCTCGGTGGCGCCCGCGGTGACGAGGACCTCGGTGTCGGGGTCGTACGCCAGGCCGTAGCGCCGCTGCTGGTGCTCGGCGACGGCGGTGCGCAGTTCGGGGATGCCGGGGCCCGGCGGGTACTGGTTGCCGCGGCCGTCGCGCAGGGCCCGCACCGCCGCTTCCCGGATCTCCTCCGGGCCGTCGGTGTCGGGGAAGCCCTGGCCCAGGTTGATGGAGCCGGTCCGCACGGCCAGCGCGGACATCTCCGCGAAGATCGTGGTGCCGAAGCCGGCGAGGCGGCGGTTGAGCAGCGGTCGCAGCGGTCGTGTCATGGCGGCCATCCTGGGGCGAACCTCCGCCCGCCTCAAGTGCGCGCGGCGCCGGGTGCGGCGCGCCCGGGGCGGTGCGGTGCGGTGCGTACGGGCGGTGCGGTGCGTGCGGGTACGGCGAAACCTCTGGACTTCCTCAATTCCGATTAGCGCGTGCGGGGCCATGGGCATTCCCCTGTCACCACCGACACGGGGGAACGGACACGGGGGAAGGTGAGTGCGATGGGGATCGGTCTGGTCTTCGGCGTAGTGCTGATCGTGCTGGGTGTGCTCTTCGCCGGCGGTGTGGCGGGCGGCGGACGCCGGCGCCGGTCGCGCACCCGCGGTGGCGGCGGCTGGTGGGCCGGCGACGGCGGCTCCTCCTCCTGCGGAGGCGCCTCGTCCTGCGGGGGAGGTTCGTCCTGCGGAGGCGGAGGCGGAGGCGGAGGCGGAGGCGGAGGTGGTGGTGGCGGGGGCGGATGCGGTGGCGGAGGCAGCTGACACGGGGCAGCTGGTCCGCGACCACGGACGGCGCCCGGTGCGGGTGAACTCCCCCCGGGCGCCCTTTCGTTGAGCGGTTCCGCGCTCATCACCCCTTTTTTGGTTGAACAGTTGAACCGATAGGCCCCCTGGGGGATGGAAACCACGTCAAGTTGGGTAAAAACGCTGTGAGCCAGCCGCAGTTCGTGATTGCCTCGCTGTCGAGAACATCCAGCCCCCGGACCTCGCGTGTGGATTTCGAGACGGAGATCCCCCAGTCCGCCCCCTGAACGTCTCCCGGGACGCTCCCGGTCCACCCGTCAAACCCTGTTTGCGGAGCCGACCCATGCTCACCACGCTCAAGACCGCCTATACCGACACACGCGCCGCCGACCTGGCCTGGGCGCTGGGTCGCGAGGCACTGCCCGCGCTCGCCGTGCTCGATCTCGAACTGTCCGGTGCCACGCTCCAGCTCAGACTCCTCGGTGCGTCGCACCAGGTGCTGCTGGAGGAGGAGCAGGGCAGCTGTTCGGAGACCGTCGCCTGCATCCCGGGCAGCAACACGCCGCTGCCGCTGGGCGTGGCCAAGCGGATCGGGCCGTGGGAGTACGAGTTCGCCGCGCGCGTCGAGACGCTCTCCGAGGGCTCCTTCGCGGGGCGTGCGCAGGAGCTGCTGGCGCTCGTCGCGGACCACCCGAACGGCCTCGCCGGCACGTTCCCCGGTTCACCGCACGCCTTCACGGCGATGCTGGCGCAGCGGCACGAGGGGCAGGTGCGGTGGCGCACCTGGCATGCCTACCCGCAGGAAGGCCAGCTCGTCGTCACCAGGACGAGTGTGGGCGTCCGTATGCCTGCCGCACTGTAGTTGCACCCGTGTGGGTGACAAGGAGTCACCGAGGAGTGACGTAGCGTTATGGGGTGATCGAAGCGCCGCCCGTGCCCCTTCCCGTGCCGCCGTCCGCGCGGGGCGGGGCGCCGCTGCCGGTGCGGCAGCGCGCGGGGCGGTTCCTGGTGCTGCTGGCGGTCTTCGTCTGCGCCGCCTGCGGTCTGGTGTACGAACTCGAACTGGTGGCGCTCGCCTCGTACCTCATCGGGGACTCGGTCACCCAGGCTTCGGTCGTCCTGTCCGTGATGGTGTTCGCCATGGGCGTCGGCTCGCTGCTCGCCAAGCGGCTGCGCTGCCGGGCCGCGGTCGGCTTCGGGCTGGTGGAGGCCGCGCTCGCGCTGGTCGGGGGCTGCTCCGCGCTGGTGCTGTACGCCGCGTTCGCGTGGGGCGGGGACACCCTGGCGGCCGGTGGGCCGGGCGGAGGGGCGCGGCCCGTGCTGGTGGCGTTCTCGCTCGCCATCGGCGTGCTGATCGGGGCGGAGATACCGCTGCTGATGACGCTCATCCAGCGCGTCTCGCGGCGGCCCGAGCAGGACGCGGGCGGTACGGTCGCCGACCTGTTCGCCGCGGACTACGTGGGCGCGCTCGTCGGCGGACTGGCGTTCCCCTTCCTGCTGCTGCCCTGGCTCGGCCAGCTGACGAGCGCGCTGCTCACCGGGGCCGTCAACGCGGCGGCGGGCGGGGTGCTGGTGCTGTGGCTGTTCGGCCGCGACCTGACGGGCCGGGAGCGCTGGCTGTTGGTGGCCGTCAACGTGGCGGTCCTCGGGCTGCTGGCGACCGCCGCCGCCCTGGTCGACGACTTCGAGCGCGCGGCGCGGCGGGCCGTCTACGGCGAGCAGGTGCGCGTCGCCGTCCGGACCGGCGTCCAGGAGGTGGTGCTGACGGGCGGGGCGGGCGAGTCGCTGGAGCTGTTCCTGGACGGGCGGCTGCGGGTGAGCGGCCGTGACGAGCGGCGGTACCACGAGGCGCTGGTCCACCCGGCGATGCGCGGGCGGCACGCGCGCGTGCTGATCCTGGGCGGCGGTGACGGGCTCGCGCTGCGGGAGGTCCTGCGGTACGCGGACGTGGAGTCGGTGACGGTGGTCGAGCTGGACCCGGGCGTGGTGCGCCTCGCCCGCACGGACCCGGCGCTCGCCCGGCTCAACGGCGGCGCGTACGGCGACGCGCGGGTGCGGGTGGTGCACGGCGACGCCTTCCGCTGGCTGCGCGGGGCGGCGGAGCCCAGGGCGTACGACGTGGTGGTCTCCGACCTGCCGGACCCCGGCATCACCGCCAGCACCAAGCTCTACGCGGAGGAGTTCTACGCCCTGGCCGCGCGGGCGATGGCGGACGGCGGGCGCCTCGTCGTCCACGCGGGGCCGATGGCGTCCCGACCGCACACCTACTGGACGGTGGACGCCACGCTGCGGGCGGCGGGGTTCACCACCCGGCCGTACTGCGCGCAGGGCCGGCTGCCCGGCTTCCCCGCCGGGCCCGACCGCTCCGCGGGCCGCGGGGGCGCTCCCGAGGACCGGGGCTTCCTCCTCGCGGCGGTGTCCGGGCCGCTTCCGCCGCCCGTCGTGCCGCCCGCGACGGCCGGTCGCTGCGCCGTACCGGTCCCGCCGCGGGACCTGCCGTCCTCCACACTGGTGCACCCCCGGTACGCCGAGTGACGTGACGGCCGGGCGTCGGTAGGCTCGGCTCCCATGGAGCATGAGGTGTTCGTTCCGGTCACCGTGCAAGCCGTCCGCGACGTGCTGGCGGATCCCGCCCGCGTCGCCCGCTGCGTCCCAGGGCTCCAACAGGACGCCGACGCGTCGGCCGGCCCCCTGTCGGGCCGGCTCAAGGTGCGGGCCGGCGGGCACTCCATCACCTACCGCGGTGCGCTGCGCCTCGTCGCGCAGCAGGACGGCGCGTACGCCGTCGAGGGCGAGGGCATCGAGGTCCGCGGCTCCGGCTCGGTCAAGCTCGCGCTGACGGTGCGTCCCGCCGAGGCGGAGGGCGGCACCTCCCTCGCCTTCACCGGCTCCCTCCAGGCGGACGGACGCCTCACCGACCTCCCGCCGGAGACGGCGGCCGCCACGGCCCACCGCCTGCTGGACCGTTTCGCCGAGTCGCTGACGGCGACGGCCGCGTCCGCCGGCCCTGCCGTGGACGCGGACGCCGGCGCCGACCGCCCCGACAGGAGCGACCTGGGCGAGAGCCGTCTCGACGAGAGCGACGTCGACGACGACGGCGTGGACCAGGGAGCGGTCACGGGGACGGAAGCAGAAGCGGACACGGGGCTGTACGACACGCCCGTGCCGGCCCCCGGGCTGAGCCCCCTGGAGGACGAGGCCGACGACGACTTCCTCGCCGGCGTGGCTCCGGCCGAGGCCGCCCACGCCCGCCGGACGATGATCGGCCGCAGCGCCGAGGAGGTCGACCACGCCCCGCCGCGCGGGCGTTACGCGCCCACGCCGGGACCGGAGACGGCGTCGGCGACCGCCACCCTGCGCTGGCTCGCCCCCGCGGCGGCGCTCGCGCTGGCTTCCGCCGTCGTGGTGGGGCGGGCCCTGCGGCGGCGCAAGTAGTGTCGGTGCCGTGACGACTAGCAGCGCAGCGAGCGAGAGCGTCCGGCTCCTGGCCGGAGACGTGGAGTTGACCGTCCGTCCGGACAACGGATGCCGTATCGAGAGCCTCCGCATCGGTGGCACGGAGCTGCTCCGCCAGGGGGAGCGGTACGGCTGTTTCCCCATGGTGCCCTGGTGCGGCCGCGTCGCCGACGGCCGGTTCCTCAACGGCGCCACATGGCACCAGCTGCCGCTGAACTCGCCGCCGCACGCCATCCACGGCACCGGACGGGACGTCGCCTGGCACACCGCCCGGGCCGACAAGGCGGAGGCGGTGTTCACCTACGACCTCGCCGAGCCCTGGCCGTACACCGGGCGGGTCACCCAGATCTTCGAGCTGGCCGAGGACGCGCTCACCCTCCGGCTCGGCGTCGAGACGTACGACAACTCCTTTCCGGCGCAGGCCGGCTGGCACCCGTGGTTCAACCGCACGCTGGGCGACGGGGAGGCGGTACGCGTCGACTTCGACGCCGCCTGGCAGGAGGAGCGCGGGGAGGACCACCTGCCGACCGGGCGGCGGATCGACCCCCGTCCGGGCCCCTGGGACGACTGCTTCGGCATGCCCGACGGCGTCGACGTCACCCTGACCTGGCCCGGGCGGATGGAGCTGAAGGTCACCAGCCGGGCCGAGTGGGTCGTGGTCTACGACGAGCAGGAGGAGGCCGTGTGCGTGGAGCCGCAGTCGGGTCCGCCCAACGGTCTCAACACCCACCCCCGCCTGGTCACCCCCATCGAGCCGCTGGAGATCGCCGCCACCTGGACGTGGCGACGGCTCTGATCGGCGGCGCTTAAGCTCGTGGGCATGACTGACGTACGTGCCGAGCTGCTGCAGCAGATCAAGGACAAGGCCGTGGTGCACGGCAAGGTGACCCTCTCCTCGGGTCTGGAGGCCGACTACTACGTCGACCTGCGCCGGATCACCCTGGACGGCGCCGCCGCGCCGCTCGTCGGTCAGGTCATGCTCGATCTGACCGCCGACCTGGACTACGACGCGGTGGGCGGTCTGACCCTCGGTGCGGACCCGGTCGCCACCTCGATGCTGCACGCCTCCGCCGCGCGCGGCCGGCAGCTCGACGCCTTCGTCGTCCGCAAGGCCGCCAAGGCGCACGGCATGCAGCGCCGGGTCGAGGGCCCGGACATCAAGGGCCGGCGCGTCCTCGTGGTGGAGGACACCTCCACCACCGGCGGTTCGCCGCTCACCGCCGTCGAGGCGGTCCGCGAGGCCGGAGCCGAGGTCGTCGCCGTGGCCACCATCGTGGACCGGGCGACCGGCGCGGCGGAGAGGATCAGCGAGACGGCGGGGGTGCCGTACCTCTACGCGTACGCCCTGGACGAGCTGGGCCTGGACTGACCCGCAGGGCGCCAAGGAACTGCCCTGACCTGCGTCTTCCGAGAGGGGCGGACGGTTTCACGTGAAACCGTCCGCCCCTCTCGGCACGTGCCGGTGGAGCCCGCGCGCCGGTCTGGGATGATGAGTGCGACGATGACGTCGCCCCCAGGTCAGGGATAGCAACGAACGCAACCCGCACATCACAAGGAGCGGACACATGCCCATCGCAACCCCCGAGATCTACAACGAGATGCTCGACCGGGCGAAGGCCGGCAAGTTCGCCTACCCCGCCATCAACGTCACCTCGTCGCAGACGCTGCACGCCGCCCTGCGCGGCTTCGCGGAGGCCGAGAGCGACGGCATCATCCAGATCTCGACCGGTGGTGCGGAGTTCCTGGGCGGCCAGCACAACAAGGACATGGTGACCGGCGCGGTCGCCCTGGCCGAGTTCGCGCACATCGTCGCCGCGAAGTACGACGTCACCGTCGCGCTGCACACCGACCACTGCCCGAAGGACAAGCTGGACGGCTACGTACGTCCGCTGCTCGCCGTCTCCGCCGAGCGTGTCGCCAAGGGTGAGAACCCGCTGTTCCAGTCCCACATGTGGGACGGCTCGGCCGAGACCCTCGCCGACAACCTGGCCATCGGCCAGGAGCTGCTCGCGCAGGCCGCCGCCGCCAAGATCATCCTTGAGGTCGAGATCACCCCGACCGGCGGCGAGGAGGACGGCGTCAGCCACGAGATCAACGACGAGCTCTACACGACCGTCGAGGACGCCGTGCGCACCGCCGAGGCGCTGGGCCTGGGCGAGAAGGGCCGCTACCTGCTGGCCGCCTCCTTCGGCAACGTCCACGGCGTGTACAAGCCGGGCAACGTCGTGCTCCGTCCCGAGCTGCTCAAGGACCTCCAGCAGGGCGTCGCCGAGCGCTTCGGCAAGGCCGACCCGTTCGACTTCGTCTTCCACGGCGGCTCCGGCTCCACGGCCGAGGAGATCGCCACCGCGCTGGAGAACGGCGTCGTGAAGATGAACCTCGACACCGACACCCAGTACGCCTTCACCCGTCCGGTCGCGGACCACATGTTCAAGAACTACGACGGTGTTCTGAAGGTCGACGGCGAGGTCGGCTCCAAGAAGACCTACGACCCGCGCACCTGGGGCAAGCTGGCCGAGGCGGGCATGGCCCAGCGGGTGGCCGAGGCCTGCACCGCGCTGCGTTCGGCCGGTACCAAGCTGAAGTAGCACCCCGCCCCGCGGACCCGGGCCCGGCATCGCACTCGCGGTGCCGGGCCTGTGACACTGGGGGCATGGGTATCCACGAAAACCTCCTGGGGGGACCGCCCCCCACCCACCTGCCCGACGACCCCGAGCCGCGCGAGCTGCTGGCGTCGGGCACCGCGCCCGCCGACGTCGCCGCGAAGTACCCGGTGTCCTCGCTGGCCTGGGCCCAGCTCGCCGATGACGCGTTCGAGGGCGGCCGGGTCGTCGAGTCGTACGCCTACGCCCGGACCGGTTACCACCGCGGTCTGGACGCCCTGCGCCGCAACGGCTGGAAGGGCCACGGCCCGGTGCCGTGGGAGCACGAGCCGAACCGCGGCTTCCTGCGCGCCCTGCACGCCCTCGCCCGCGCCGCGCAGGCGATCGGCGAGCAGGAGGAGTACGAGCGCTGCTCGGCGTTCCTGCGCGACTCCTCGGCCACGGCGGCCGAAACCCTGGGCTGACGTCCGGCCCGTTCCGCACGCGCGCCCGCCCGCTGTCCCCGTACGGGGGCGGGCGGGCGCTCGCGTGGGGGCCGGCAGGCCCGTGCGGTGGGGCACAGCAAGCGGAGGGGTTCCCTCCGGGTGGCGTGAAAGTGATCTCAGCGGCAGGGGCCCGAGCCGCCGGTACGATCGCACACACCATCGAACCGGGGGGCATCTGCCGTGGGCAAGCGACGCAAGGACCGCCGCGCCCCGACGGTGCTGCTCGCGCTCGCCCTGGCCACCGCGTGTCTCGGCGGGGGCGCCCTGCTCGCCCACCGGCAGGGCGACGGCGAGCCGGCCGCCGCCGCACCGCCCGCGGCCCCGCCGGCCGGCGCCCGGGACACCGAGCCCGAGCCCGAGCGGTCCGCCTCCGGACCGCCGCCGCGCGGCAGCCGCGGCGCCCCGCCGCGGAGCGCACCCCCGGCCGTACCGTCCTCCGGCGCCGGAACCTTCACCACCGCACGCACCACCGGGGAGCGCACCGGCTCCGGACCACTGCGCCGCTACCAGGTCCAGGTCGAGGACGGCACCGGCGTCCCCGCCGCACAGGCCGCCGGGGAGATCCAGCGGATCCTCGCCCACCCGCGGGGCTGGGCAGCCCACGGCCGCGGCTCCTTCCAGCTGGTGACGGAGGACGCCGACTTCGTCATCCGCATCGCCACCCCCGACACCGCGGACGCGCTGTGCGGAGCCGAGGGGCTGGACACGGGCGGCGAGCTGAACTGCGAGACGCGTGACGGCGTCGTGGTCAACCTCAAGCGCTGGGCGCTCGGCTCGCCGACCTTCAGCGGTCCCCCCGCCGAGTACCGCCACCTGATCATCAACCACGAGGTCGGGCACGAGATCGGCCTGCGCGAGCACCTGGGCTGCTCCGGTCCCGGACGGCCCGCGCCGGTGATGATGCAGCAGATCAAGGGGTTGGACGGGTGCCGGTCCAACGCCTGGCCGTACGCGGAGGACGGCCGGTACATCACCGGGCCCGTCGTGTCATGATGCGTCTGGGGCCGCGCATCCGACGAACACCTGTGCGCGGCTCCGAGGGGACCGGGGCTCTCACCCGGCGCGAGGGGGCCGAAGGGACGCGGCAGGCGGCCCGGAGGCGATCCGAGCGCATGGGCGGAGGGCAGACCGCTACCCGGTAGCACGCATTGATGGAGACAGCGATGTCTACTGCCCCCAATGCCTCCGCGGCCGGTTCGGACACCCCGAACCTGGATTTCGCAGGCACGACACCGTACGAGGACTACGTCCAGGCGGATGTCCTCACCCACCTCCAGCACCCTCTCTCGGACGATCCGGGAGAGATGGTCTTCCTGGTCACCACCCAGGTCATGGAGTTGTGGTTCACCGTCATCGTCCACGAGTGGGAGACCGCGAGCCGCGCGCTGCGCGAGGACGACGTCCGTGTCGCGATGGACGCGCTGAAGCGCTCCGTCCGCGAGCTGGAGGCGCTGAACGCGTCCTGGACACCGCTCGCGCAGCTGACCCCGGCGCAGTTCAACTCGTACCGCAGCGCCCTCGGCGAGGGGTCGGGCTTCCAGTCGGCGATGTACCGGCGCATGGAGTTCCTCCTCGGTGACAAGTCCGCGTCGATGCTGGTGCCGCACCGCGGCGCCCCGCGCGTCCACGCCGAGCTGGAGAAGGCGCTCCACGAGCCGAGCCTGTACGACGAGGTGCTGCGGCTCCTCGCGCGGCGCGGGCTGCCGGTGCCGGCGGAGGTCCTGGAGCGGGACCTGTCGCAGAAGTACGAGCCGTCGCAGGCGGTCGAGGAGATCTGGGCTCAGGTCTACGCCGACCAGGACCAGAACGCCGAGCTGGTACGGCTCGGCGAGGCCCTGACCGACGTCGCCGAGCTGGTGTGGCGCTGGCGCAACGACCACCTGGTGGCGACGCGCCGCGCGATGGGTTCGAAGACGGGCACGGGCGGCTCCGCCGGCGTGGCCTGGCTGGAGAAGCGGGCCCGCAAGAACGTGTTCCCCGAGCTGTGGACGGCGCGCAGCCATGTCTGAGTTCGAGCGCAGGGCGCAGGTGCTGGACGCCAAGGACGTCCTGGCGAAGCAGCGGGAGCTGTTCGCGCTCGACGACGGTGTCGTCTACCTGGACGGCAACTCGCTCGGCGCGCTGCCCCGCCACGTACCCGCCCGGATGGCCGATGTGATCACCCGCGAGTGGGGCGAACTGCGCATCCGCTCCTGGGAGGAGAGCGGCTGGTGGACCGCGCCGGAGCGGATCGGCGACCGGATCGCCCCGCTCGTCGGCGCGGCGCCCGGCCAGGTGGTGGTCGGCGACTCGACCAGCGTCAACGTCTTCAAGGCGCTGGTGGGAGCGGTCCGGCTGGCGGACGAGGGCCGCGACGAGATCGTGGTCGACGCGACGACCTTCCCGACGGACGGGTACATCGCCGAGTCGGCCGCCCGGCTGACCGGCAGCCGTCTGGTGGCCGTCGCCCCCGGTGACGTGCCGGCCGCGGTCGGCCCCCGGACGGCCGCCGCGCTGGTCAACCACGTCGACTACCGCACCGGCCGGCTGCACGACCTGCCCGGCGTCACGGCGGCGGTCCGGGCCGCCGGGGCCCTCGCGGTGTGGGACCTGTGCCACAGCGCGGGCGCCCTGCCCGTGGACCTGGACGCGCACGGCGTGGACCTGGCCGTCGGCTGCACGTACAAGTACCTCAACGGCGGCCCGGGCGCGCCCGCCTACCTGTACGTGGCGGAGCGCCACCAGCGGCGCTTCGACTCGCCGCTGCCGGGCTGGAACTCGCACGCCGACCCCTTCGCCATGACGCCGGGCTACGCGGCCGCCGAGGGTGCGCTGCGCGGGCGCGTCGGCACGCCCGACATCCTCTCCATGCTGGCGCTGGAGGCGGCGCTGGACGTGTGGGACGGGGTGTCGGTCGACACCGTGCGGGTGAAGAGCCTGGCGCTGACGGACTTCTTCCTGGAGTGCGTCGGCGCGTACGTGCCCGAGGGCCGCGTGGCGTGCGTGACGCCACGGGCGCACGCGGAGCGCGGCAGTCAGGTCTCGCTCAGCTGCCCGGACGCGCCGGCCGTGATGAAGGAGCTCGTCGCGCGGGGTGTCGTGGGCGATCTGCGCCGCCCCGACGTCCTGCGTTTCGGCTTCACGCCGCTGTACGTCGGCTTCGCGGACGCCGAGCGCGCGGCGCGCGTCCTGGCGGAGGTACTGGGCTGACGCCGGGCCCGGACCGCGGGGGTGCCGGTCCTGGTACGGTCCCCGCAGTCCGGGCCGACTCGGCCCCGTCACGGAAAGGCTGAGCACCATGCCCGACCCCGCCGCACGCGCCGCGCGCGACGCCGCAGAGGAGGCGTCGGCCCTGTCGCACCCGGCCGTCGAGCCGGACTCCACCGCCGCGTACGGCGACCATCCGGACCAGGTGGTGGACTTCTACGCGCCGCGCGAGGGCGGGCCCGGCGGCCCGGGCGACCGGGTGCCGCTCGTCGTCGTGCTGCACGGCGGGGCGTGGCGCGCGCCGTACGACCGCCGCCACATCACGCCCTTCGCGGACCACCTGGCGCGGCGGGGGTTCGCCGTCGCCAACGTCGAGTACCGGCGGGGCGGAGAGATCCCGGCGCCGCGGACGCCCGAGGGGCCGGGGGCGGCCGCCGGCCCGGTCGCCGGTCGCTGGCCGGAGACGTTCGACGACGTGGCCGCCGCGCTGGACGCGCTGCCCGTTCTCGTCCGCACGCACCTGCCGCAGGCCGATCCGCGCCGCACGGTCGTCACCGGGCACTCGGCGGGCGGGCACCTGGCGCTGTGGGCCGCGGCCCGGCACGTCCTGCCGGCCGGCGGGGGCGGCTCGCGGTGGCGGCTGGACGCGGCGCCCGAGCTGCGCGGGGTCGTCGCCCTCGCGCCCATCGCCCACTTCGGGCGGGCGGTGGAGCTGGACGTGTGCGGTGGCGCGGTGCGCCAGCTGCTCGGCCCGCCGGAGGAGTTCGCGGCGCGGGCGGAGGTGGCCGACCCGTCGGTGCTGCTGCCCACCGGGATCGCCACGACCGTCGTCCAGGGCCGTGACGACACGGTCGTCCCGCAGGCCGTCGCCGAGGCGTACGCGGACGCGGCGGCGCAGGCCGGCGAGATGGTCGGCCTGACGCTGCTGGACGGCGTGGGGCACTTCCCGCTGATCGATCCCGCGGCCGACGCGTCCGCGGTGGTCGCGGAGGAGATCGCCCAGCTCGCCTGGTGACGCGGGAACCCTTGCGGACCGGCCCTGACCGCAAGGGTCCGTAGCGTCGGCCGCATGACGAACCGCAAGCACCCCACCGACCGTGTGAACCTCGTGACCGGAGCGACCGGAACCGTCGGCCGCCAGGTCGTCGCCGAGCTGCTGCGTCTCGGACAGCCCGTCCGGGCGCTCACCAGGGACCCCGCCACCGCCGGCCTCCCGGACGGCGTCGAGGTCGTCCGCGGCGACCTCACCGACCCCGGCACCCTCGCCCCGGCCCTGGACGGGGTCGCGGGCCTGCACCTGATCACCTTCGGCGGCGCGTACTTCGCTCCGCTGGAGACCGGACCGCGCATCGTGGAGCTGGCCCGCGAGGCCGGCGTCCGGCGCGTCACCGTCCTCAACGGCGGTGGCCCCACACCGCTGGAGGACGCCGTGCGGGCGAGCGGCCTGCCGTGGACGGTGGTCATGCCCGTGGAGTTCATGAGCAACGCCCTGGAGTGGGCCGAGCGCATCCGGACGCACGACGAGGTGCGCGAGCCCTTCACCGGCCGGCTCAGCGCCATGGTCCACGAGGGCGACATCGGCGCGGTCGCGGCGGTCGCCCTCACCGAGGACGGGCACGCCGGGCAGGAGTACCTGGTCACCGGTCCCGAGGTGCTGACCCTCCGGGACAAGGCGGACGCCATCGCGGCGGCCCGCGGTCGTGCGGTACGGCTGGTGGAGCTGTCCGAGGCGGAGGCGGTCGCGCAGTGGCGGGCGGAGGGCCGGCCGCAGGACGTCATCGACTTCCTGCTGCACGTCTACGGGAACACCCCCGTGGAGGGCCGTACGGTCCTGGACACCGTGGAGAAGGTCACCGGGCGCCCGGCCCGTACGTTCCGGCAGTGGGCGCGGGAGCACGCGGAGGCGTTCCGCGCCTGATCAGCGGCGTAGTACTCCAGGGGGACGCGGAAGAATCCGCATCCAAGGTGACGACCGCGTCCCCGCGTGTGCCTACCGTTGCCGACGTGACCGACACCAAGACCCGCAGCCCCGAGTACCGGATGGCGCACGGCATGTTCATGGGCATGCGCCGGGAACTGCTCGACGACGCCCTCGCCTACCGGCTCCTGCCGCCCATGAGGACCGACGGACCGGTGACCAGGCGGACGCCGCGGTTCATACGCGGGTACCTGGCCTGGTTCCCGCACGCCCTGGTGGCCGGGGCGGCCCTGATCGTCATGTCGCTGGGCTACACCGAGGGCCAGCCGGTCACCGGGCTCGTCCCGGCCGTCGCCGTCCTGCTGACCCTGGCCCGGCCGGTGGCCGCCTTCTGGCTGTCCCTGGCGACGGCCCCGTTCGTGAGCATCATGTCCGGCTACTGGGACGGCTGGCCCTGGGCCCCGACCAGCTTCGCCGGGCACCTCACCGTGATGACCGTGGTCGCGGCGCGCACCCGCCCCCGCACCGCCGCCTGGATGTGGGCGCTGACCGGTGCGTTCGGCTTCTTCTGCGAGACGGTCCTCAGCCGGGGGGCCGGCGCCCATACCGCGCCGCTGCTCGTCGTCTCCGCGCTGGTGCTGCTGTGCGTGACCGTCTTCCACACGCGGCGCCAGGCGAAGGAGGAGGTCACCGCGCAGCTGACCGTGACCGAGCGGGAGCGCTCCAAGCGCACGCTGCTGGAGGAGCGCACCACCATCGCCCGGGAGCTGCACGACGTGGTCGCCCACCACATGTCGGTCGTCGCCATCCAGGCCGAGGCCGCCCCGTACCGCGTGGAGAACCCGCCGCCGGAGCTGGAGCAGGCCTTCGTCACGATCCGCGAGAACGCGGTGGCCGCGCTGACCGAGCTGCGCCGCATCCTCGGCGTCGTACGGGCCGAGGACTACGAGGCGCCCGACGCGCCCCAGCCCACGCTCGCCGACCTCGACGGGCTCATCGCCAACGTCCGCGACGCGGGCCTGAGCGTGGAGGCCACGGTGACGGGGGCCGTGCGCGAGCTGCCGCAAGGCGTGGAGCTGTCCGCGTACCGGATCATCCAGGAGGCGCTGAGCAACGTGCTGCGGCACGCGCCCGGCGCGCCGGCGAAGGTGGAGGTGTCGTACGTGCTCGGCGGCCTCGGCCTGCGGATCGTGAACGGGCCCGCCAGGGGCCTGGTCAAGCCGTCCCCGGGGGCCGGGCACGGGATCACGGGCATGCGGGAGCGGGTGGCGATGCTGGACGGCGGGATGACGGCGGAGGCGACGGCGGACGGCGGCTACGAGGTGGCCGTGTTCCTGCCGGTGGCGCACGCGGGCCAGGGGGAGTCGTGACCATTCGGGTGCTGATCGTGGACGACCAGATGATGGTCCGGGAGGGTTTCTCCGTCCTGCTGAACGCGATGCCGGACATCGAGGTCGTCGGCGAGGCGGTCGACGGCCGCGAGGCCGTCGCCCAGGTCGCCGCACTGCGGCCGGACGTCGTGCTGATGGACATCCGCATGCCGGAGATGAACGGCATCGACGCCACGCGGGAGATCGTCGCCGCGGACGGCGACGCGAAGGTGCTGGTGCTGACGACGTTCGACCTGGACGAGTACGTGTACCAGGCGCTGCGCGCGGGGGCGTCCGGCTTCCTGCTGAAGGACGCCTCGGCGCGGCAGCTCGCGGAGGGCGTGCGGGTCGTCGCGGCGGGCGAGGCGCTGCTGGCCCCGACCGTGACCAAGCGCCTGATCACCGAGTTCGCGAAGGCCGCCGAGGCGCCGCGCCCGCCGGCGCTGTCGCAGGTGGGCGAGTTGACCGAACGCGAGACGGAGGTGCTGGTGCTGATCGCCCAGGGCCTGTCGAACGCGGAGATCGCCGCGCACCTGGTGGTGGCCGAGTCGACCATCAAGACCCATGTGAGCCGCATCCTGGTGAAGCTGGGGCTGCGGGACCGGACGCAGGCGGCGGTGTTCGCGTACGAGGCCCGGCTGGTGACGCCGGGATAGCGGGAGCGGCGGGGGCCCGGGGCCGGTGACGCGGGGACAACGGGACCGGCGGGGTCCGGGGCCGGTGACGCCGGGCGGGTGCGGCGGCTAGCGTCCGTCCATGGACTTCGACCCGTGGTCGCCCGCCTTCGTCGCCGATCCGTACCCCGTCTACGCCGCCCTGCGGGAGCGGGGCCGGGTGCACTGGTTCGAGCCGACACGGCAGTGGCTGGTGCCGCACCACGCCGATGTGTCCGCGCTGCTGCGGGACCGGCGGCTCGGGCGGACGTACCGGCACCGGTTCACGGACGCGGACTTCGGCCGGACGCCGCCGCCCGCCGCGCACGAGCCGTTCCACACCCTCAACGACCACGGGATGCTGGATCTGGAGCCGCCGGACCACACGCGGATCCGGCGCCTGGTGTCCCAGGCGTTCACCCCGCGGACGGTCGAGCGGCTGGTGCCCTACGTCCACCGGCTGGCCGCCGGGCTCGTCGACGCCCTGGTCGCGCAGGGCGGGGGCGATCTGCTGACCGCCGTCGCCGAGCCGCTGCCGGTGGCGGTCATCGCGGAGATGCTCGGCATCCCGGAGGGGGACCGGGAGCCGCTGCGACCGTGGTCGGCGGACATCTGCGGGATGTACGAGCTGAACCCGGACGAGGAGACGGCCGCCCGCGCGGTCCGGGCGTCGCTGGAGTTCTCCGCGTACCTGCGCGCGCTGATCGCCGAGCGCCGGAGGTCGCCGGGCGAGGACCTGATCAGCGCGCTGATCGCGGCCCATGAGGAGGGGGAGCGGCTCACCGAGCAGGAGATGGTCTCCACCTGCGTCCTGCTGCTGAACGCCGGCCACGAGGCCACGGTGAACGCCACGGTCAACGGCTGGTGGGCGCTGTTCCGGCACCCCGGGCAGCTCGCGGCCCTGCGCGAGGGCCGCGTGGAGTTGTCCACAGCTGTGGACGAGCTGCTGCGTTACGACACCCCGCTCCAGCTCTTCGAGCGCTGGGTGCTGGACGACATCGAGATCGGCGGTACGACCCTCCCGCGCGGCGCGGAGGTCGCCCTGCTCTTCGGGTCGGCCAACCGCGACGCGGCCGTCTTCGACCGCCCCGACAGCCTGGACCTGTCCCGGCGGCGGAACCCGCACATCTCCTTCGGCGCGGGCATCCACTACTGCATCGGCGCCCCGCTGGCCCGCATCGAACTGGCCGCGTCGCTGGAGGCGCTGCTCCGGCGGGCCCCGTCGCTCCGCCCCGTCCCGGAGCCCGAGCGCAAGCCGGGGTTCGTGATGCGGGGGCTCCACGGGCTGCCGGTCGAGGTCTGACCTCAGGTCAGGACGTCCCGGCGCCGCAGCCCCGCCAGGCCGGCCGCGACCAGTGCCGCCGCCAGGGCGGTCAGGAGCAGGACCGGTGCCCAGGCCATCTCCGCGCCGGGCAGCTTCGGCAGGTGCCCGTACGGCGACAGGTCCAGGACCGGCCGTGGCAGGTCCAGCGCCGGGCCGATCCAGCCGAGGGCCACGCACAGCCCGGCGACCCCCCACGCCGCCGGTGCCGCCTTCGGCAGGGCCCCGTGCAGCAGCACCGCCACGCCCCCGAGCACCCAGACGGCCGGCAGCTGGGCCAGCGCGGCGCCCAGGACCGGGGCGCCGTCCCGGCCGTACCCGAGGGCGAGCCCGGCCGCCGCCGCGGCCATGAGGGCGACCGCCCCGCCGAAGGCGACGACCAGGTGGCCCGCCGCCCAGCGCAGGCGCCCGACCGCGGCCGCGAGGACCGGCTCGGCGTGCAGCGAGGTCTCCTCGCCGTACAGCCGGAGCACCGATCCGACGACGTAGAGCGCCGCGACCATGCCGAAGAGGCCGACCAGGGCGGCGAGGAAGGTGTCCTCCGGGTCCGCCTGCCCGCCCATGCGCTCGAGGACCTGCCTCGTCCGCTCGCTCCCGCCGACCAGGTCGCCCGCGCCCTCCACCATGCCGCCGAGGACGACGCCCGCCATGAGGAAGCCGAGCGTCCAGCCGAGGAGGCCGCCGCGCTGGAGCCGCCGGGCGAGGCCGCCCGCCGTGCTGATGCGGCCCGCCGCCGGACCGGGGCGGGCGGGCAGGAAGCCCATCCCGACGTCCCGCCGCCCGGCGAGCGCGTACGCCACCGCGCCCTGGACGGCGACCGCCGCCGCCATCAGCAGGAGCACCCACCAGCGCTCACCGGCGAAGGCGCGCACGTTCTGCGCCCAGCCGACGGGGGAGGCCCAGGTCAGCGTCCGGGAGCCGCCCGTGTCACCGGCCGCCCGCAGGACGAACGCGAGCCCGAGGAGCGCCGCCGTCAGGCCCTTGGCGAGCCGGGCGCTCCCGGTGAACTGCGCGACGACCGCGGCCGTGGTGGCGAAGACCATGCCGGTGCCGCCGACGGCGAGGCCGAGTGCGAGCGCCCCGGCGGCGCCCTCGCCGGACAGCCCGGCGGTGACGACGAGTGCGAGGGCGGCGTCGGCGGCGAACGCGGTGAGCAGCGCCGCCGTCAACGGCGCCCGGCGGCCGACCCGGGCCGAAGACAGCATGTCCTGACGGCCCGTCTCCTCCTCCTCCCGCGTGTGCCGTACGACGACGACCAGGCTCATCACGGCGGCCAGCACCGCCGCGAACGCGGCGAACCGCCACGCCACGAGCGCGCCGGTCGAGTCGCCGAACACCGGCCCGTAGAGCGACCGCATCGAGCGGTTGGCGGTCATCGAGGCGGCGAGTCCGGCCCGCCGCGCGGGCGTGTCGTACAGGGCCTCCAGCGATCCCGCGCCGCTCGCGACCATGCCGCCGACGACCAGGATCCACAGCGGCAGCATCAGCCGGTCGCGGCGCAGCGCGAGCCGGACGAGGGCGCCGGTGCCGGTGAACGGCCCGGTGGGCGCGCTCATCGCCCGGCCTCCTCGTAGTGGCGGAGGAACAGCTCCTCCAGGGTGGGCGGCGTGCTGGTCAGCGACCGGACGCCGGTGGCGGCGAGGGACGTCAGCACGGCGTTCAGCCCGTCGGTGTCGACCTGGAGGCTGACGCTGCGGCCCCGTACGACGAGGTCGTGGACGCCCGGCAGGTGCGCGAGCCCGTCGGGCGGCCCGGCCAGCTCGGCGCGGACGCTCGTCGTGGTCAGGTGGCGCAGCTCGGCGAGCGAGCCGGTCTCCACGGTGCGGCCCTTGCGGATGATGCTCACCCGGTCGCACAGGCTCTCCACCTCGCTGAGGATGTGGGACGAGAGCAGCACCGTCCGGCCGCGCTCGCGCGCCTCGGTGACGCACCTCCGGAAGACCTCCTCCATCAGCGGGTCCAGGCCGCTGGTGGGTTCGTCCAGGATCAGCAGGTCCACGTCCGACGCGAAGGCCGCGACGAGCGCGACCTTCTGGCGGTTGCCCTTGGAGTAGGTGCGGCCCTTCTTGGTGGGGTCGAGCTCGAACCGCTCGACCAGCTCGGCGCGGCGCGCGGGGTCCAGCCCGCCGCGCAGCCGTCCGAACAGGTCGATGACCTCGCCGCCGGAGAGGTTGCGCCACAGCGTGACGTCGCCGGGGACGTACGCCACGCGCCGGTGCAGGGCCACCGCGTCGTGCCAGGGGTCGCGGCCGAGGAGCCGGGCGGTGCCGGAGTCGGCGCGCAGCAGGCCGAGGAGGACCCGGATGGCGGTCGACTTCCCGGCGCCGTTGGGTCCGAGGAAGCCGTGGACCTCGCCCGTCCCGACGGTCAGGTCGAGGCCGTCCAGCGCGTGCGTCCGCCCGAACGACTTATGGAGTCCGGAGACGGTGATGGCGTTCGTCATGCTTCGGAAAGTACGCGAGTTTCACAAAGTTGTGAAGTTAAGGAACCGTATAAAGTCGGGGGGTACGACGGACGAGGGGAGACGAGGGGCCCATGGGCAACGAGGAACAGGTGAGCCGCTTCGTGGAGCGCTTCGCCGCCGAGCTGACCGAGGCCGGCATGCAGCGCATGGCCGCCCGCGTCTTCGCGGCGCTGCTCGCCTCGGAGGGCGCCTCGCTGACCTCCGCGGAGCTCGCGGAGCAGCTGCGGATCAGCCCGGCCGCGGTCTCCGGAGCCGTTCGCTACCTCAACCAGGTCGGCATGGTGAGCCGCGAGCGGGAGCCCGGCTCCCGGCGAGACCGCTACGTCCTGCACAACGAGCTCTGGTACGAGACCTTCACCCGCCGGGACCAGCTCCTCGTCCGCTGGGAGACCGTCCTGCGCGAGGGGGCCCGGACGCTCGGGCCGGATTCGGCGGCGGGCGCGCGGGTGGCGGAGACGGCGGAGTTCTTCGAGTTCCTCCAGGAGGAGATGCACCGGATGCTGGAGCGCTGGCGCGAGCACCGCGCGTCCCGCCCGGGCCCCGGCCGCTCAGGCACCGGGCCCGCCTGAGATCCGCGTCCCGGGGGCTCAGGCCGGCGGGGCCGAGCGCTGGACCGGGACCGGGACCGTGAGCGACCACGCCTCCGCGCGGACCGTCCACGTCCGGTGGCCGACGGGCCCCGTCACGCGGGTGTCCGCGCGGTAGCGGTACGACGGGCCGGAGACGGTCACCGCCGTCGCCCGCGCCCGGACCGGCTGCAGCGGTCCCGCGGGGCGGACGATCACCTCCGCGATCCCGCCGCGCGAGCTCACCGTCACGTCCTCCACCGGCTCGTCCACGTCGCTCAGCAGCCTCCCGTCCGCCTCGACGCGCAGCCGGTGGGTGCGTATCGCCGGGCCGGGCGGGGCGGGGCGCACCAGCGTGCGCACCAGCGACCGGCAGGTGTCCCACACCGTGGGGACCGCCGCCGGCACGGCGGCGGCCGCGGGGATGCGCAGGGCTCCCACGACCACCCCGTCACTGTCGTCGACCAGCAGGTCCAGCCGCCGCGTCACCCCGTCCAGCACCGCCCGCGCGGCGGCCACCGAGCTCAGCGGCACGCCCAGTGACCCGGCCAGCTCCACCGCGCCGCGCGGCCCGACCGGCACCACGGACAGGGCGCCGTCGGCCAGCTCCCGGTATCGGTGCAAATGGGCCACGGCCCGCAGCAGCGCCCGGTCGTCCCCGATCACCACCGGGCGGCGCGATCCGCGCCGGGCCAGCACCCGGGCGAACTCCTCCGGCCCGTCCGGAAGGCAGATTTTCGCATCTGCACCCGCACACAGCACATCTTTCGCGATCCGCACGGACTCGCCGTCACTTCGGCGGGCGACCGGGTCGATGACCACCAGGAGCTGGTCGTGAGCCGACACCTCGGTCCTTCCTCGGGTAGTCTCTTTGTGCAAGAGCCCCTTGCGCTATTGCGCCAGGGGCTTCGTCTATTCCGGGGCACACCAGACAGGCGGCGTTCACGCCCCTGACCTTGGGCATGCCCCGCCCGGAAGGGGTGTACGCCTGTGCCCGCACTTGTGCTGCTCGGTGCTCAGTGGGGTGACGAGGGCAAGGGAAAGGCCACCGACCTGCTCGGTGGATCGGTGGACTATGTGGTGCGCTACCAGGGCGGCAACAACGCCGGCCACACGGTCGTCGTCGGCGACCAGAAGTACGCGCTGCATCTGCTGCCGTCCGGAATCCTCTCCCCGGGTTGCACCCCGGTCATCGGAAACGGCGTCGTCGTCGACCCGGCGGTCCTGCTCTCCGAGCTGAGCGGGCTGAACGAGCGCGGTGTCGACACCTCCAAGCTGCTGATCAGCGGTAACGCGCACCTGATCACTCCGTACAACGTCACGCTCGACAAGGTGACGGAACGGTTCCTCGGCAAGCGCAAGATCGGCACCACCGGCCGCGGCATCGGCCCCACGTACGCCGACAAGATCAACCGCGTCGGCATCCGCGTCCAGGACCTGTACGACGAGTCGATCCTCACCCAGAAGGTCGAGGCGGCGCTGGAGAACAAGAACCAGCTCCTGGCCAAGGTCTTCAACCGCCGCGCGATCGAGACCGACAGGATCGTCGAGGAGATGCTCGGCTACGCGGAGCAGATCAAGCCGTTCGTCGCCGACACCACGCTGATCCTGAACGACGCCATCGACGAGGGCAAGGTCGTCCTCTTCGAGGGCGGCCAGGGCACGCTCCTCGACGTCGACCACGGCACGTACCCCTTCGTCACCTCCAGCAACCCGACCGCGGGCGGCGCCTGCACCGGTGCCGGCGTCGGACCGACGAAGATCAGCCGCGTCATCGGCATCCTCAAGGCGTACACCACCCGCGTCGGCGCCGGCCCGTTCCCCACGGAGCTGTTCGACGAGGACGGCGAGGCGCTGCGCCGCATCGGCGGCGAGCGGGGCGTGACCACCGGCCGCGACCGCCGCTGCGGCTGGTTCGACGCGGTCATCGCGCGCTACGCGACCCGGGTGAACGGTCTGACCGACTTCTTCCTCACCAAGCTCGACGTGCTCACCGGCTGGGAGCAGATCCCGGTCTGCGTCGCGTACGAGATCGACGGCCGGCGCGTCGAGGAGCTGCCGTACTCGCAGACGGACTTCCACCACGCGAAGCCGGTCTACGAGTACCTGCCCGGCTGGTCCGAGGACATCAGCAAGGCGAAGACCTTCTCCGACCTGCCGAAGAACGCGCAGGCGTACGTGAAGGCGCTGGAGGAGATGTCCGGCGCGCCGATCTCGGCGATCGGTGTCGGCCCGGGCCGCACCGAGACGATCGAGATCAACTCCTTCCTGTAGGCGGCCCCGCGGCGGGCCCGGTCAGAACTCCTTGAAGTACTCGCCGGGCTCGCCGTCCGCGGCCATGCCGTACACCAGCAGCCGGTCCTTGCCCTCGAAGCGGTCGACGCGCAGGCTCTGCGACGCGCCCGCGCCGTACTCCTCGCAGCCCGCGTCCGAGCCGGTGTCCAGCGTCGGCGGACCGATGATCACCAGGTTCCCGGCGCCGCCGAGGAGGGCCGTGCTCGCGCAGTTCAGCGAGCCGCCGGCCGGTTCGCCGGTCCCCTCGTCCGTCTTCGGATAGCTGTCCGAGAAGTGCACGAGCGGTGCGCCGACGGGGCCCTGGCTGATGGTGATCTCCGAGGTGTACAGATCCCGCTCCGCTTCCGGCACCTCCGGGTGCGGGGCCTGCTTCCAGGTCCCGAGGAACGCCTTCGGGACGATGTCGGACGCCGTCCGCACCTTGCGGAACGTCGCCGAGACCGCGCCCGAGGTCCACTGGAGGACATCCGGCGTGGTCATGGTCAGGGTCTGATGCGCGGCGGGGGTGCACCGCCCGGCGGGCACGCCGGCCGTCACGTCGCTCTCGCCGAGGACGACCTTGTCCTCGTCGGCCGAGACGAGCGTGGACCGCCCCATGCACAGCCGCTCGCCGGTCACCTGGGCCCAGGTCGCCGCCTTGTCGCCCGGCGCCCCGCCGGTGATCTCGATGCGGGCGGTTTCGTACGGGGCGTCCTGCGTGCCCTTGACCACGCCTTCCCAGGCGCCGCGGAAGGCGGCGGGGACGGTGTCCGGTGCCTTGCGGCCGGTGGTGGAGCCGGCGGCCGGGCCGGCCGGGGTGGTGGGCCGTTCGCCGGGCCACAGGATCATGGCCCCGGCGACGGCGGCGCCCGTCAGCACGGCCGCGGCCCCGATGCCGGCGGCCCGCCGGCGCCGGTTCCGGGCGGGCCGCGGGGGCTCCTGCGGCCGCGGCGTCGGATCGCCGTCCTCGTCCAGCAGCCGGGCCGCGTGACGGCCGAGCCGGGCCAGCAGCCCGGCGGGCAGCCAGGGTTCGGCGGGCTCGACGTGCGCGGCGAGCCACGCGGCGGACGGCCGGTCGGCCGGATCCTTGGCCAGGCAGGCGCGGACCAGCCCGTCCAGCTCCGCGGGCAGCCCGGACAGGTCGGGCTCGTCGTGGGCGATGCGGAACATCATGGCGTGGACGCCGCTGTCGGCCGTACCGAAGGGGGCGCGGCCGGTCGCCGCGTACGCCAGGACCGAGCCCAGGCAGAAGATGTCGGACGCGGCGGTGACCCGCTCGCCGCGCACCTGCTCGGGCGACATGAAGCCCGGTGAGCCGACGACCGCGCCGGTGCTGGTCAGTCCGCCGTCGGTGACGGTGTCGACGGCGCGCGCGATGCCGAAGTCGATCACGCGCGGTCCGTCCACGGTGAGCAGGACGTTGGCGGGCTTCAGGTCGCGGTGGACCAGTCCCGCGGCGTGGATGTGCTCCAGCGCGCGGGCCAGTCCGGCGGCCAGCGACCGCACGGACGCCGCCGGCAGCGGCCCGTACTCCGTGCCGACCACCGTCCGCAGGGACGGCCCGGCGACGTACCCGATGGCCACCCAGGGGGCCTCGGCCGAGGTGTCCGCGCCGAGCACGGGCGCGGTGCCGAGTCCGCCGACCCGCTCCAGCGCGGCGACCTCGCGCGCGAAGCGCCGGCGGAACTCGTCCTGCGCGGCGAGTTCGGGGTGCACGACCTTCACCGCGACGGTACGGCCGCCGGCCGACCGCGCGAGGTAGACGCGCCCCATGCCGCCGGACCCGAGCCTGCCGAGCAGGCGGAACGGGCCCACCTGCGCCGGGTCGTCCGCGCTCAGGGGGTCCAACGCCGTGACGGATTCCAGGGGTTCCACCCGAAGAGCATGCCAGAGCGGCGCCGTGCGGCGAATGCGACGGAGTTTGGTCTAGACCTTGACAGGTACAGACCATTCACGCTTCGGTAGGGGCCGACCCACCCCACGAAAGGGTTGTTCTCCATGGTGCGACGTCTGTTGACCCTGCTCGCCGCTTTCGCCACGGCCTTCGGACTGGCCGTGTTCCTCCTCCCCGCCGCCACTGCCTCGGCAGCCGAGTGCGCGGCGCCCTGGAGCTCCTCCACCGTCTACACGGGCGGCAAGGCCGCCTCGTACAACGGCCGCAACTGGCTGGCGAAGTGGTGGACCCAGAACGAGCGCCCCGGCAGCTCCGACGTCTGGTCGGACCAGGGCGCGTGCGGCGGCGGTTCCGGTGAGCCCGGGCCCTCGCCGTCCGGATTCGTCGTGAGCGAGGCCCAGTTCAACCAGATGTTCCCGAACCGGAACTCGTTCTACACGTACAGCGGCCTGACCGCCGCGCTGAGCGCCTACCCCGGCTTCGCCACCACCGGCAGCGACACGGTGAAGAAGCAGGAGGCCGCCGCCTTCCTCGCCAACGTCAGCCACGAGACGGGCGGTCTGGTCCACATCGTGGAGCAGAACACGGCCAACTACCCCCACTACTGCGACCGCAGCCGGCCCTACGGCTGCCCCGCCGGCACCGCCGCGTACTACGGACGCGGCCCGATCCAGCTGAGCTGGAACTTCAACTACAAGGCGGCGGGCGACGCCCTCGGCATCGACCTCCTCAACAACCCCCACCGTGTCGAGCGCGAGCCGGCCGTCGCCTGGAAGACCGGCCTCTGGTACTGGAACACCCAGAACGGCCCCGGCACCATGACCGGGCACCACGCGATGGTGACCGGCGCGGGCTTCGGCCAGACGATCCGCTCGATCAACGGCGCGCTGGAGTGCGACGGCAAGAACCCGGCGCAGGTGCAGAGCCGCATCAGCAACTACCAGCGCTTCACGCAGATCCTGGGCGTCCCGGCGGGCGCGAACCTGAGCTGCTGAACCGTCCCTCCCTGCGGGGCGGGCCACCGTACGGCCCGCGGGGGCCGGCCACCGGGGGGTGGCCGGCCCTCCCCGCCTCCGCCGGTCCGGGGCACACCCGGCCGGCCGTCAGTGCATGTCCGGGTGCATCGGTTCTCCGGCCGGCTGCAGTCCCGGAAGCAGCCAGTCCTGGAACGGCGCGAGCCCCGCGCACACCAGGAACACCAGCCCGACCACCGTCGAGAACACCGGCCCCAGCCGCCACAGCTTCTCGACGAAGATCACCGCCGCGATCCCGGCCATCGCCGCGATGTTCATGACGCCCAGCGGGATCAGGACCACCATCAGGCCCCAGCAGCAGCCGACGCAGTACAGCCCGTGGTGCGCCCCCACCCGGAGGTCCCGGGCCCCGCGCCGGTACCGCGCGTACCGCATGAGCTGGGCCATCGGGCTGCGGCAGTGCCGCAGGCAGACGTTCTTCAGCGGCCCGAGCTGCTGGAGCCCCGCCAGCAGGAACGCGGCGCAGCCGATCCACCGCCCGGCGCCGGGGTGGTCGTGCACGAGGCCGCCGGTCGCGGCGAGCGCTCCGTACGCGAGCAGCCCGAAGGCCGTCCACACCAGCAGGTAGCCCCCGACGAAGGCGGCCGTCCGCCCCGCCCGGAGGGCGCCCGTCGACCGGCGGGCGATGCCCCGCGCCCAGGTGATCGCCACCGGAGCGACCGACGGCAGCATCATGGCCGCCATCATCGTCAGCCACAGCAGCAGGAACAGGGGGATCGCCATCCCCATGGTCCCCGGCTCGACCCCCATGCCGCGGGCCTGTCCGACCGTGAGCACCCAGGCCAGGGCGGCGAGCAGCACGAGCAGGCTCCAGGCGGTCACCAGCGCCCGGGCCGGGAGCAGATTCCCCCGGCGCAGCGGGGGCTCGGTGGCCATCCGGCGGTGGGAGGCGCGGTGCCGCGCGGGGTCGGTGGTTCTGGAGTGGTGCACGGTGCCCCCTCCGCGGTCGGCGCCGCCCAGGACAGGGTCACTTCCAGGACAGCACGCGCCCGGGGCGCCCGCACCCCTGCGCACGCGCCCGCGGCGCCCGCATCCTGCCCGGCTGCCCTCAGGGGCCTGGCCGGGGGCGCCCCGGCGGGTGCACGCTGGAAGGAGAGGGCCGGCGCGTGGAAGACCAGGGAGGCCCCGACATGACCGACACCGATCCGGCAGCTGCGACCGTTCCCCGCTGGCACGTCGCCGGCGACTGGTTCGACACCTGCAAGTGCAACGTTCCCTGCCCGTGCTCGTTCGCTCAGCCGCCCACCTTCGGCGACTGCGACGGAGTCCTCGTCTGGCACATCCGGGAGGGCCGGTACGGAGACGTCGTCCTGGACGGGCTCAACGTCCTGATGCTCGGGTCCTTCACCGGCAACGTCTGGGGCGAGCACTCCGACGCGTACGGCGCCGTCTTCATCGACGAGCGGGCCGACACCGGGCAGCGGGACGCCCTGGAAACGATCTTCAGCGGCCGGGCGGGCAGCTGGCCCGCCGCCTTCGTCGAGGTCGCCGCCATGGAGATGCGGGGCATGGAGTACGCCCCGATCGAGTTCCGGATCGACGATGACCTCGGTTCCTGGAGCACCTCCGTCCCCGGCCGTGTGGAGGCGCGCGCCGAGGCGCTCACCGGCCCGACCACCCCCGAGGGCGCCCGCGTGACCACCACCAACCTGCCCGGGTGCGAGACCGGACCGGGTCAGGTGGCGACCTGGGGCCGGTCGGCGGTGGACCGCGCCGACGCGTACGGGTTCCGGTGGAGCAGGGAGGGGCAGTCCAGCAAGCACATCACCTTCGACTGGTCGGGGCCCGACTGACCGGGGCTCCTCCCCGGACGGCCCGGAGGCTCGGGGGACGGTTCAGGTCCCCGCCTCCAGCAGCTCCTTGAGGTGCCGTTCGTTCTTCGGCAGCTCCTTCTTGGCGTGCGGGCGGACGACGAGCGGGACGAGGACCTTGCCGATCCCGTGGGCCTCGAAGTCGAGGTCCAGCGTCACGCGCGACCGCTCACCGTCGCCGACCGGGTCGACCGTGCCCCGCACATGACCCCGGACGGGTCCGTCGACGCCGTCCATGCTCCAGCTCCGCGGAGGGTCGAACTCCCGCACCTCCATGGTCATCGGGAACCGCCGGCGGCCGATCCGCCGGACGACCTCGACCCGTGAGCCGACGGCCATGGGCGCGTCGCCGACCGGCCGGGCCGCGACCGCGCTCTCCTGCCAGGCGGGCAGGTGCGAGGCGTCGGTGAGGTAGGAGAAGACGTCCTCGGGACGGCGGGAGATCTCGATGCTCTGCCTGATCGCGGACATGTCGCCCCCTTTCGGGTGATTCCACGGACAACCCTACTCGGCCCGGCCGGCACACTCCGGTGATCGGTCCGTAGGCCAAGAGGCCTATCGGCCGGTGACCTGCGGCCCGCGCGCGCGTTGCGCCCGGCGTGATCCGGATGACGCTGTGGGCCCTGGGGGCCGGACTGATCGCGCTGGCGGGCGGGCTGCACGCACCGGGATCGGCGCGGGCCGCCGACTCGACCGTGACCGTGTTCACCGACGTACTGGAACCGGGCGGGTACCGGGACGTGCCCGGGGCGAGCGTGCGGCTCGCCGCGGCGCCCGGGCAGCGGTACGTCCTGCACGCGGACCGGTTCGCGATGCGGACCGTCGAACCGCTGACGGGGCGGGACTATCTCGGCACGACGACCGGGCTGTTCTGCGCCTCGGACGAGAAGCCCAACGGCGCCCACTACGGCAACAACATCGTGCCCGTGCTCAACGAGACGGTGGAGCCGGCCGTCCGCTGGGTGTTCGAGGCGCCGCACACCTCGGGCGTGCAGGCCTACACGTGCACGGTGGCCGTGGACTTCTACTCCAGCAACGCCCCGGTGGGCACGGATGTTCGGGTCACCTCCCTGACCGGGCGGGTGGTGCTGCACGCGGAGGCCGGCCACGAGGGCGTCGCGCACTGGGTGCTGCCCGCCACGCTGGACCCCGTGCAGCACGCGTGGGACGTGGTGGCGCCGGGCGCGACGGCGGTCGCCCTGGAGCGGACGTACGAGCCCGTGTCGCCGACCCGGCCGGCCGTGGCGGTGCGGCAGGACGCCCAACTGTCCACCTGCAAGCGGCAGACGCCCTACCGGGTCTGCCCCATCGGGTCGCATCAGTACAGCGAGGTGTCCACCTGGGTGCAGGCCCAGCCGGTGGACCCGGCGGGCGGCGTGTGCGGCCCGCCGCTGCGCGGGCCGGTCAGCCACGCCCGGATCTCGGCGGCCGAGCACCACCGGACCATGCCCAACGCGCTGGAGCTGCGCAAGGCGGACCTGCCCGCCGGGTGCGAGCGGCTCGACCTCTCGCTCCAGGTGCAGGTGCGCGCCGGGGACTTCGTGCTGGTGCACGGCGTCTACTCGACCGCGGGCCGGATCGGGACGGCGTACAGCCACGGGTACGCCTACGAGTACCGGCCCGGCTCGTACCTCACCGACCGGCTCCCGTGGGCCGCTCCCGTGACGGCGGCTCCTGTCGGCGTTCCCGCGGCCGCGTCGCGATGACCACCGTGGCGTAGCGGTCCTCGCAGTGCTCCACCCGCGGGGTGAGGCCCCCGGCCGCGGTGATCCGCGTGGCCTCGGCGGCCTGGCGCTCGCTGGTCTCGAACAGCAGACTCCCGCCCGGTGCCAGCCAGGCCGCCGCCCCGGTGGTCACGCGCCGCAGGACGTCCAGCCCGTCCGCGCCCCCGTCGAGCGCGACCCGCGCCTCGTGCACCCGCGCCTCGGCGGGCAGCAGTTCCACTTCCCCGGTGGGGACGTAGGGCACGTTGGCGAGCAGCACGTCGACGCGGCCCCGCAGGTCCCGCGGCAACGGCGCGTACAGGTCGCCCTCGTGGACCCGGCCGCCGGCCGCGGCGACGTTGCGGCGGGCGCACCGCACGGCGGCCGGGTCGATGTCGGCGGCGTGCAGTTCGGCGCCGTCGACCGCCGCGACGAGCGCGGCACCGAGCGCACCGGACCCGCAGCACAGGTCGACGACGACGGCGCCGGGCCGTGCGAGCTCCTCGGCCCGCTCGACGAGGAACTCGGTGCGGCGGCGCGGCACGAAGACGCCGTCGTCGACGGCGATCCGCAGCCCGCGGAACACGGCCCAGCCGACGACGTGCTCCAGCGGGCGGCCGGCGGCCCGCTGCCCGGCCATCGCGTCGAGTTCGCCGGCGGACCGGGCGGCGGACAGCAGCAACTCCGCCTCCTCCTCGGCGAAGACGCAGCCCGCGGCGCGGAGCCGGGCGACGACGGCAGGGGTCACGGAAGGGGTGACGGAGGAGGTGGCGGGAGCGGTGACGGAAGAAGCGGCGGAGGCGGAGGGGGCGGCGGGGTGCGCGGGGCCTGCGGGGCGGGACGCGGAGTGCGGAGCCATGGGAAAGCCTTTCGGGAGCTGCGGGTGCTCCCGAGGGGTCCTGTGTCCCTACGAGCCGTGAGAGGTGAGCACCCGGCCTGACGTGGCGTTGATGGGTCTCACCTCCTGGGTCGTACCGATGCCGAAGTCCCCACCCTACCCCGGGGAGTCGGCGTCGTCCGTGATGGCGTCGAGGGCCTGCGACAGGCGCTCCAGCACCCGCGCGGTCTCGGCGAACGCCTCCTCGCCCAGCTCGGCGGCGAGCCGGGCCGCGAGCTCCGCGTGCCCCGGGTCTATCCGGGCGATGGCGTCCCGCCCCGGCCCGGTGGGCGTGAGGAGTTTCGCCCGCCGGTGCGCGGGGTTGGGGACGTACGCGGCGAGGCCCTCCCGCACCAGCAGGTCGGCGATGCGCTGCACGCTCTGGCGGGTGATGCCCATGGCGCGGGCGATGCCCGCGACGGGCAGCGGTTCGCGCAGGACGGCGCCGAGCACCTGCCACCACGCCGCGGTGAGTCCGGCCGGGCGGGCCAGCTTCTCCGAGACGGCGAGCAACTGGCCGTTGAGCCGGAAGACGGCGAGCGCGGTGCCGGTGAGCAGGTCCTGCCGCGCGCGGTCGGGTCCGGTGAGGGCGCTCACCCGTTCAGCTCCTCGTAGGCGGCGGGGTCCGACGCGTGGAACAGCCGGTACCAGGCGTCCAGCTTGGCGCCCTCGAACACGCCGAGCCGGGCCAGGACCTCGCGGGCGAAGGCGACCGGCTCGGTGGGGCCGGCCGTGATGAGGTCGCCGTCGGTGACGGCGTCCGCCTCCACGTAGTGCTCGCCGCCGCGGTAGCCGGTGACCGAGAGGTAGAAGGGGACGGCGCTGGTGTGGGCGCGGTCGTCGAGCACGCCCTCCCGGGCCAGCCCGGCGGTGGCGCCGCAGATCGCGGCGACGGGCACGCCGGCGTCCAGGAAGGTGCGCGCCGCCGCGGCGAAGGGCGCCAGGTCGTCGCTGGTGTCCCACAGGTCCGCGCCGGTCAGGATGAGCAGGGCGCTGTCCTCGGCGCGCAGGTCGGCCAGCGCGAGGTCCGGGGTGATGCGCAGACCGCCGGTGGTGGTGACCGGTTCGGTGGTCAAACCCACCGTGCGGATGTCGTACCCGCCGCGGGCCAGCCAGGCGGTGGCGTGCCCGGTCTCCCAGTCGGCGTAGGTGTCGTAGACGGCGAGGTGAACGGTCTTCGGTGCGGTGGTGCCGGCCATCGTGGCCTCCTGAGCCTGCGGCTGTCGCCGTGTTCCGTCGTGCGTACCCATCGTTCCAGCTATGACAGAATACTGTCACATCGACAGGATGCTGTCAATGGGAAGGGTGTCCGGCCGTCCGTGCCCCGACACCCTGCCGACCCCCGCGCCTTCCGCCATACAAGATGGCCATACCGCCGCCCACCTGCCCGTCCTTACCCTGGCCCGCATGACCCCTCATGCCGATCACGCCCCCTCCCCCGACCCCCGGGCCGGTGCCGCCGTCAAGGCCGCCGACCGCGCGCACGTGTTCCACTCCTGGTCCGCCCAGGGCCTGATCGACCCGCTCGCCGTCGCCGGCGCCGAGGGGGCGTACTTCTGGGACTACGACGGGAACCGCTACCTCGACTTCACCAGCGGCCTCGTCTACACCAACATCGGCTACCAGCACCCCAGGGTCGTCGCCGCGATCCAGGAGCAGGCCGGGCGGCTCGCCACCTTCGCGCCCGCCTTCGCCGTCGACGTGCGCTCCGAGGCCGCACGCCTCATCGCCGAGCGCACCCCCGGCGACCTCGACAAGATCTTCTTCACCAACGGCGGCGCCGAGGCCGTCGAGAACGCCGCCCGCATGGCCCGGCTGCACACCGGCCGTCCCAAGATCCTGAGCGCCTACCGCTCGTACCACGGCGCCACCTCCACGGCGATCAACCTCACCGGTGATCCGCGCCGCTGGGCCTCCGACACCGCCTCCGCCGGCGTGGTGCGCTTCTGGGCGCCCTTCCTCTACCGCTCGCCGTTCTACGCCGAGAACGAGGCGCAGGAGTGCGAGCGCGCCCTCCAGCACCTGGAGGACACCATCACCTTCGAGGGCCCGCAGACGGTCGCCGCGATCATCCTGGAGACCGTCCCCGGCACCGCCGGCATCATGACGCCGCCGCCCGGCTACCTCGCCGGGGTCCGCGAGATCTGCGACCGGTACGGCATCGTCCTCGTGCTCGACGAGGTCATGGCCGGCTTCGGCCGCACCGGCGCCTGGTTCGCCGCCGAGCACTTCGGCGTCGTACCCGACCTGCTCACCTTCGCCAAGGGCGTCAACTCCGGTTACGTGCCGCTCGGCGGCGTCGCGATCTCCGCCGAGATCGCCGCGACGTTCGACAAGCGGCCCTACCCGGGCGGCCTGACGTACTCGGGCCACCCCCTCGCCTGCGCCGCGGCGGTCGCCACCATCCAGGTGATGGAGGAGGAGAAGGTCGTCGAGCGGGCCGCCCACCTCGGCGAGCACGTCCTCGGCCCCGGCCTGCGGGAGCTCGCCGAGCGCCACCCGTCGGTCGGCGAGGTGCGCGGCCTCGGCGCCTTCTGGGCGCTGGACCTCGTACGCGACCGGGACACGCGCGAGCCGCTCGTCCCCTACAACGCGACCGGCGAGGCCAACGCCCCCATGGCCGCCTTCGCCGCGGCCTGCAAGAAGAACGGCCTGTGGCCCTTCGTCAACATGAACCGCACCCACGCCGTCCCGGCCTGCAACATCACCGAGGCCGAGGCCAAGGAGGGCCTCGCCGCCCTCGACGCGGCGCTCGCCGTGGCCGACGAGCACATCGTGTGACCACCTCCGTGCGCCCCCTCCGGCTGGCTTAAGGTGTCCGGAACCGGACGGAGGGGGCCAGAAGCCATGCCCGCGAGCGGAGCTGTGACCCGCAGCACTCTGCGTCAGCAGATCGCGGACGCGCTGCGTGACGAGGTGCTCGCGGGGCGTCTGCAACCCGGCCAGGAGTTCACCGTCAAACAGATCGCCGAGCAGTACGGGGTGTCGGCGACACCCGTACGCGAAGCGCTCGTCGACCTGGCCGCTCAGGGCCTCCTCGACTCCGACCAGCACAAGGGCTTCCGCGTCCACCGGTTCTCGGTGGACGACTACCGGGGCATGGTCGAGGCCCGCGCCCTCATCGTGGACGGGCTCTTCCAGCGGCTGGCCGACCACGTGAAGGCCGTCCAGGGCGCTCCACTGGTGTCGGTGCGCCGCCGGGCCGAGGAGGCGGCGCGCGCGGCGCGCGCCGGCGACCTCGACGTCCTCATCGGCTACGACCTGCGGTTCTGGCGCGAGCTCAGCGGCTTCGTGGCCAACCGCTACGTCGCCGAGTTCCTCCACCGGCTGCGCGTCCAGGCGTGGGTCTTCGCCGTCCCCCACCTGCGCGCCGACGACCGGGCCGCCACCTGGCTGTGGTGCGGCCACGAGGACCTGGTCGACGCGGTCACGGCCGGGGACCCGGCCGCCGTGACGAAGGCCATCGACGCGCACAACGCGCACGCGCTGGCCTGGGCCGACCACCTGGAGCGGACGGGCCCCGCACACCGGCCGGACGGTCGTCAGCGGTGACCGACCTCAGCGTTGTCGTCCCCGCCTACAACGAGGAGGCGCGGCTGCGCCCCACCCTCGACGCCATCCGCGCCCACCTGTCCGCCGATCCCGGCCGCTGGGGCCACTGGGAGGTCATCGTCGTCGACGACGGCTCCACGGACGACACCGCGCGGGTGGCCCGGGAGTTCGCCGCCGACGAGCCGCGCGTCCACGTCATCACCGCGGGCCCGGCCAACCGCGGCAAGGGCCACGCCCTGCGGCGCGGTGTCCTCGCCTCCTACGGCCGCCGCGTCCTGGTCACCGACGCCGACCTGGCCACACCCGTCGAGGAGTTGGACCGGCTCGACAAGGAGCTCACCGCCGAAGGCGCGGCGGCCGCGATCGGCTCCCGCGCGCACCCCGAGTCCCGCATCGAGATCCACCAGCGGCGGCTGCGCGAGTGGCTCGGCCGCCTCGGCAACCGCCTCATACGGGCCGTCGCCGTCCCCGGGGTGCGCGACACCCAGTGCGGCTTCAAGCTCTTCGACGGCGACAAGGCGCGGGCGGCGTTCGCCGACTCCCGGCTGGACGGGTGGGGCATCGACGTCGAGATCCTGCGCTTCTTCCGGCAGGCCGGCTGGCCGGTGACGGAGGTGCCGGTGCGCTGGGCCCACCAGGAGGGCTCCAAGGTGACGCCGCTGGACTACGCGCGCGTGCTGGGCGAACTGGTGCGGCTCCGGGCGCGCACCGTGCGCCGGACCGACCTGGCCGTCGCCGGGCTGTTCCTCCTCGCCTCCGTGCTCCTCTACCGGGGCCTGTGGGCGGACCTGGACCGGGCGTACCTGGCCGACGCGGGCCAGGACCAGAACCAGTGGGAGTGGTTCTTCGCCGTCACCGCCGACAACGTCACCCACCTGCGCAACCCGCTCTTCACCACCGCCCAGAACCATCCCGACGGCGTGAACCTCATGGCCAACACGGTCATGCTGGGCCTGTCCGTCCCCCTCACGCCCGTGACGCTCGCCTTCGGGCCGACCGTCACCTGGGCGCTGGTGCTGACCCTGGGCCTGGCCGCGACGGCGTGCTCCTGGTACTGGCTCCTCGCCAGGAGGGTGGCGCACAACCGGTGGGCGGCCGCCACCGGCGCCGGGCTGGCGGCCTTCGCGCCGCCGATGATCTCCCACGGCAACGCCCACCCCAACTTCCTGCTGCTCTTCATGATGCCGCTCCTCGTCGACCGGGCCCTGCGGCTGTGCGAAGGCCGCGCGGTGGTGCGCGACGGGGTGCTGCTCGGACTCCTCGCGACGTACCAGATCTTCCTCGGCGAGGAGCCGCTGCTGCTCGCCGCCGTCGGCATGCTGCTCTTCGCCCTGTCGTACGCGCTCGCGCGCCGCGATGTCGCGCGGGCCGCGTGGCGGCCGCTGGCCAAGGGCCTGGGAGTGGCCCTCGCGGTCTGCCTGCCGCTGGTCGCCTTCCCCCTGTACTGGCAGTTCTTCGGCCCGCAGAGCTACCACAGCGTGCTGCACGGCCCGAACGCCGGCAACGGCCCGCTCGCCTTCCTGGAGTTCGCCGGCCGGTCCCTCCTCGGCGACGAGGCCACGGCCGACAAGCTCGCCATGAACCGCACCGAGCAGAACGCCTTCTACGGCTGGCCGCTCGTCGCCCTCGCCTTCGCCGTCGTCGTACGGCTGTGGCACCTGCCCCTGGTGAAGGCGCTGACCGGTACGGCGCTGGGCGCGGCGCTGCTGTCCCTCGGGCCGCGCGTCCGCATCCCGTACACGGACGTGATCGTCCCGGGGCCGTGGCGGCTGCTCGCCGACAAGCCGCTGTTCGAGTCGGTCATCGAGTCGCGGGTCGCCATGATCTGCGCCCCGGTCCTCGGGATGCTGGTGGCGCTGGCCGCCGACCGGCTCGCGGCGTCCCGGTCGCGGACCAACCGCGTCGTGGGCTTCGCGGCGGTGGCGCTCGCGCTGCTGCCGATCCTGCCGACGCCCTACCCGGTGCGGGAGCGGGCGGCGGTCCCCGCCTTCATCGCGTACGGCGCCTGGGAGCACTACGTCGGCCCGGGCGAGACGCTCGTGCCGGTACCGCTGCCCGACCCGGGCAGCGCCGACGCGCTGCACTGGCAGGCGACGACCGGTTTCCGCTTCCCGCTGCCGGGCGGGTACTTCAACGGCCCCTACGGCCCGGAGCGCGTGGGCATCTACGGGCCGGTGCCCCGCCACACCTCCAACCTGCTGCGCGAGGTGCGGTGGAGCGGCCGCGTGCCGGGCATCGGCCCGGAGTGGCGGGCCCAGGCCCGCCGGGACCTGGAGTACTGGCGGGCGGGCGTGGTCGTGCTGCCGCCGCAGTTCAACGACGCGGCGCTTTACGAGACCGTGTCCAAGCTTCTGGGGCAGCCTGGTGAGCGGATCGCCGGTGCGTGGGTATGGGACCTGCACCGAGGCCGTGCGCTCCCGGTGCTCAACTAGGCTTCCCTGACGTTCGCCGTGCCCGACCCTCATGAGGAGAGCGAGTCTCCCTTGGCCTGTGACCTGTGGTTGGTCCCGCTCGTCGACGTGCTGTGCCACAGCCCCGACAACCCCTTCGCGGAGGAGATCGCCGCGTACGACAAGGCGCTGACCGAGGCCGGTCTGCCCACGGTGCCCGTCTTCGCCTACATGCCGGGCCTGTCGGGCGACGTGGCGCCCGTCGCCGGCTTCGACTACGACGCGCTGCACTTCCTGCGCCGCGCCTACCTGCTGCAGATCTGCGGACTCGCCGTCACGCCCGTGGACGAACTGGGCGGCGACTACGAGCAGTTGCTGGAGATGTTCGAGTCGACGGCCCAGCAGTCGCACCTGGTGTGGCACTACGACCACGCGGGAGCGTACGTCCCCGTCGACTTCCCGGCCCCGCTGTCCACCGACGAACTGCTCGCCGGCGGAGGCCCGCTGGGCTCGGCGCAGGGTCTGCTGCGGGAACTGGAGTACGTCGCCCCCTCGATCGGCATCGACCCGGCGAACCCGCCCGCGGCGCCGCTGCCGCCGGCCCGTCCGACGGCCCTGGAGGAACCGGCCGGCCCGATCCCGTACGACGCGAGCCCCTTCGCGCGGGAGCGGCACGTGTGGCTGGGGCTGCACGCGGCGGCCACCCGGAGCCTCGGCCAGGGCTCGATGATCATCTTCAGCTGAGCGGCGGGTGTCCCGGCCGGTCCGGCCGGACCTCTTCAGCCGGGCGTAAGGCCGCGGACACCTGCGCCCGGTAGGACTTCGGGACATGTCCCTTCAGACCCCTGCGCGGTACGAAGACGTCAAGGGCTGGTTCGCCCCCGTGGACCAGCTGCTGTTCGACTGGATCCTGACCGTCCAGCGGGACGCGGGTGTCCGCGGCGACCTGCTGGAGCTCGGGGCCTACCTGGGCAAGAGCGCGATCTACACCGGCTTCTACCGGGGCGAGGGGGAGCGGTTCACGGTGTGCGACCTGTTCGACGCCCCGGCGCCGGACGAGCCGAACGGCGCCGAGATGGCCCGGTCCTACGCCTCGCTGACGCGCCGCGCCTTCGAGACCAACTACCTCGCCTTCCACGACACCCTGCCGACGGTGGTCCAGGGCCCCACGTCCGTGATCACCGACCGGGTGCCTGCGGCGAGCTGCCGCTTCGTCCACGTCGACGCCTCGCACCTCTACGAGCACGTGCGCGGCGACGTCGAGGCGGCCCGGGAGCTGCTGGCCCCGGACGGCATCGTCGCGTTCGACGACTACCGCGCCGAGCACTGCCCCGGCGTCGCCGCGGCGGTCTGGGGCGCGGTCGCCGCGGGCGGCCTGCGCGTGGTGTGCCTGACGGGAACCAAGCTGTACGGCACCTGGGGCGACCCGGCACCGGCGCGGGAGGCCCTGTTGCGCCGGCTGGAGCCCCGTACCGACGTCCGGCACACCGTGGAGTCGGTCGCGGGCGCCCCGCTGGTCCGCCTCAAGCCGCAGGGCGTGGTCCCACCGTGGACACCGCGGCCGCGGCACGCGCCCGCGCCGGCCGCTCGTCCCGCGGCGCCCGCACCGGCCGCCGCCACCACGTCTGCCGCTCGTGCCGCCGCGCCCGCTCCGGCCGCCGCCGCGCCGCCGGCTCCCGGGGCCGCCGCACCGGCCCGGCGCGGGGGGCCTCTGCGCCGTCTGGTCCGCGCGCTGGTGCGCTGAGCCCCGGTCGCGGCGGCTCCGGCCCGAGGACCCGCGGCGGCCGCGGCGGGCGCTACCGCGGCTCCGGGGGCCGCTGCCGGGGCATGTTCGGGCGGGTGCCCGGCGGGAGGGGGAAGCGGCCGGGGGAGGGCGGCGCGTCCGTGCGCGCAGGGGGCGGGAGCGTGGACTGCAGCACCAGCGGGGCCGCGCCCGAGCGGAACTCCACCATCCAGTCCGCCGTCTCGGCGCGCACCAGCTCCGTCACGTCCTCCGCGAACCGCCGCAGCACCCCCAGGCACCGCTCCGCCGCCTCGCTCGCCGTGCCCTCCGCCGGGCCCAGCACCTCCCGCACACTCTCCGACGCCCAGTCGAACTGGAGCGCCTGCAGCCGCCGCTGCACCGCCTGCGCCGTCGCCACGTCGCGCATCCACCCCGAGGTCAGTCCGAAGTACCGGTCGCCGATCACGCACGCCGCCGCGACCAGCAGGGACACGTACCCCCACTCCCACCGACCCAGCAGCGGTAGCGCGGCGCCGACCACCGCGCCCAGCGCCGTACCGACCCGCAGTGCCCGGGCGCAGCGGCGCTTCCAGACGCGGTCCGACAGGTACCACTCGGCCGTGCGCAGCGCATTGCTCTCCACCCACCGGTACAGCTCGTCCAGCCGCTGCGCCGGCTCGCCCCAGTCACCGAGCGGGAACGGCCGTCCGGTCAGGTCGCCGCCGTACCCCTCCGGGCTGTCGCCCTCCCCCCGGGCCGGGCCCCCGGGCTGCATCTCCGGCTGGCTCACCGGGGCACTCCTCTGCGCTCAACGTGACATATCGATGACGTGACGTGCGGTGACCTACGGTGCGCGGGGTGCGCATGCCCCCTTCCTACCGCCGAATGGTGGGTGGGCGGCCTGGATTCCCGGTATTTCCGCCCGCAAGAGGGTCTTGATCGGGTAGAAGGCACGCCCGTTTTTCACCCGGACGAGTGGAGGCCCGTGGATGCGGCACACCGTCCGGCGACCACGTAGGCTCGGCATACCGAATACTCATCGTCGAAGTGCCAGGAGTGCCCGTGATTCCCGGTGGCGGCCAGCCCAACATGCAGCAGATCCTCCAGCAGGCCCAGAAGATGCAGCAGGACCTCGCCCGCGCCCAGGAGGAGCTGGCGCAGACCGAGGTCGACGGCCAGGCCGGCGGCGGCCTGGTCAAGGCCACCGTCACCGGCGCCGGTGAGCTGCGCGCCCTGGTCATCGACCCCAAGGCGGTCGACCCCGAGGACACCGAGACCCTCGCCGACCTCGTCGTCGCCGCCGTCCAGGCCGCGAACGAGAACGCGCAGGCGCTGCAGCAGGCCAAGCTGGGCCCGCTCGCGCAGGGCCTGGGCGGGATGCCGGGCCTGCCCTTCTAACCCGTACGCCGAGCAACTACCGTAAGCATCACAGCACTCCAGGAGAGGCGTCCCGTGTACGAAGGCGTGGTTCAGGACCTCATCGACGAACTGGGCAGACTGCCCGGCGTCGGTCCGAAGAGCGCGCAGCGGATCGCCTTCCACGTCCTGCAGGCCGAGCCCACCGACGTACGCCGCCTCGCCCACGCCCTCCTGGAGGTCAAGGACAAGGTGCGCTTCTGCGCCGTGTGCGGCAACGTCGCGCAGGAGGAGCGGTGCGGCATCTGCCGCGACCCGCGCCGGGACGAGGCGGTCATCTGCGTGGTCGAGGAGCCGAAGGACGTCGTCGCGATCGAGCGGACGCGCGAGTTCCGCGGCAAGTACCACGTGCTCGGCGGCGCGATCAGCCCGATCGAGGGCGTGGGCCCGGACGATCTGCGGATCCGGGAGCTGCTGGCCCGGCTCGCCGACGGCACGGTCACCGAGCTGATTCTGGCGACTGACCCGAACCTGGAAGGGGAGGCCACCGCGACGTACCTGGCGCGGATGGTCAAACCCATGGGTCTGAAGGTCACGCGCCTCGCCAGCGGTCTCCCCGTTGGCGGAGACCTGGAATACGCCGACGAGGTCACGCTCGGGCGAGCGTTCGAAGGGAGACGACTCCTCGATGTCTGACGCCACTCTGCACGCGCACTCGCTGGATCCGGACAGCTTCGCGGTCCAGATCGCCGACTCGATCGAGTCCTTCATCGTCGCCACCACGGAAGTGGCCAAGGGCGACGAGCCGGACAGCGCCGTCCCCTTCCTGCTCCTGGAGGTCTCCCAGCTGCTGCTCGCGGGGGGCCGGCTCGGCGCGCACGAGGACATCGTCCCCGAGGAGCGGTACGAGCCCGACCCGGGCCCCGACATGGACGTGGACGAGCTGCGCATGCGCTTCGCGGCCATGCTCGACCCGGTCGACGTGTTCTCGGAGGTCTTCGACCCGTACGAGCCGCGCAAGGCACCCGTGCCCTTCCGGATCTCCGACAACCTCGCCGACATCATCATGGACCTGCGGCACGGCCTCGCCCACTACCGGGCGGGCCGCACCACCGAGGCCCTGTGGTGGTGGCAGTTCTCGTACTTCTCCAACTGGGGCCCGACGGCCTCGGCGACCCTGCGCGCCCTGCAGTCGCTGGTCTCGCACGTGCGGCTGGACCAGCCGCTGGAGGAGCTCGACGGGCTGGACACGGACGAGGACCTCACGGAGGAGGCGCTCGCGGAGGAGGCCGGCCGGGTCATGGTCCAGGAGATCGCGGGCCCGCTCGGGATCCGCACCCGCAAGTAGCCGGCGGGCCGCCGGCCGGCCCCCGGCGGATCAGGCATTCCAGGTCGTACGGACCCGGTCGCGCAGCCAGCTGTGCGCCGGGTCCGCGTCGTTGCGCGGGTGCCAGGCCATGCCGAGCGCCAGGGGCGGCAGGTCCAGGGGGACCTCGAAGGTGTGCAGGCCGAACGCGGCGGCGGTCCCGGCGGGGGCCAGGCACACCAGGTCGGTCCCGCGGCACAGGTGGAGCGCGGCGGTCCAGCCGGGGACGACGGCGACGACCCGGCGCCGCAGCCCGCGTGCGGCGAGCGCCTCGTCGACCGGGCCCCGCACCCGCCCCTGCCGCGAGACGCCGATGTGGCCGGCGGCGGCGAACGCGCGCGCGGAGACCCTCGTACGGCCGGTGGCCAGCGGATGGTCCGCGCGTACGGCCGCTTGGAGCAGGACCTCGCCGAGCGGCTCCACCAGCGTCTCGGGGTCCGGGTGCCCGATCACACCGAGCTCCAGGTCGAGGCGTCCGTCGCGCAGCGCCGGCGTGCCCTCCAGGCTCTCGGGGAGGAAGCGCAGGGTGACGCCCGGCGCCTCGCGGGCGACGGCGGTGATCAGCCGGGCGGCGAACCCGGCCAGGAGCAGGTCGCTCGACTGGACGGCGAACGCGCGGACCATCGCCGCCGGGTCCGCGGCCGGCGCCGGGGCGAGCAGTCCGCGCGCCTCGCGGACGACGGCGCTCACGCGAGGCCGCAGCCCGACCGCGCGCGGGGTGGGGACGAGGTGCCGCCCGGCGCGCACGAGCACGGGGTCGCCCAGCGCCGCACGGATGCGGCCCAGCGTGCGGCTCATGGCGGGCGCGGACACGTGGAGGCGGGCGGCGGCGCCGGTGACGCTCTCCTCCGCGAGGAGGGCGTCGAGCGCGACGAGCAGGTTCAGATCGAGGGCCCCCACGGTCCCGTCCACCGCATCCATGGCGCGAGTCCCCGCCCGGTCCGCCGCATCCATGGTGTGACTCCCCTCACGGTCGGGCGCGCGCTGCCGCGACACGGTCTCGTTCTTTGCGTCCGGCGCAAGGACACCTTGCCAGGATTGCACTGGAGTCAACCGACCGGCCTCGCGGAAGCTGAGCCCATGACCCGGAACCAGAACGATGTCCTGGCGGTGGCGAGCCAGAGCGGCGCCACCGTGTCCTTCTTCGACGCGGTGACGCACGACCGGCTCGGCGAGGTCGCCGTCCCGCGGGAACCCCACGAGCTGTGCTTCGACGCGGCCCGGCGGCTGCTGTACTGCACGATCACCTACCGCTCGGGCTACTACCACGCCAACGGCGGCCGGGCGCGGGAGCTGGCCGTCATCGACCCCGACGCGCGCCGGCTGGTCGACGTGGTCGACCTCGGGCCCGAGCGGGGTCCGCACGGGATCGCCCTGGACCCGTCGGGCGACCTGCTGTGGGTGAGCGTCGAGGCGTACGGCGACGTCGGCGGGGGCCTGCTCGCACTGGACGCGGACACCCGGGAACCGGTGCGGCGCGTCCCGGCCGGTGCGCCCGGACCGCACTGGTTCGTCATCACCCCGGACGGCCGGCGCGCCTGCACGGCGAACAAGGAGGCGCCCTTCGTCTCGGTCCTCGACCTCGCGTCGGGCGAGCTGCTCGACCGCGTCGCACTCCCGGGCGGCAGCGAGGGCATCGCGGTGTCGGGGGACGGACGGCACCTGTACGTGGCTGGCCCCAAGGGCGATTTCGGCGCCGCCGGCCCGGTGCGGGACGGGGGCGTGCGGATCGTCGACACGGCGACCGGCGCGGTGGCCGGCACCCTGCCCGCGGACGGGTACGTCTTCCCCGTCCACGTGACCGCCACCGGCCTGGTCCTGGCGGGCGAGCTGCGCACGACGGAGGGGGACTCGGCGCTGGGCGGGCAGGCACCGGGCGTCCTGCGCGTGTACGACGGCGCGGACCACGCGGAGACGGCACGCGTGCCGGTGGGCGCCTTCCCGCTGACGATCACCTCCTCGCCGGACGGGCGGTACGGGTACGTGGCCGCGGTCGTGTCGAGCACGGTGACGGTGGTGGACCTCGCGGCGGGGACGGCGGTCGCGACGCTGGAGGTGGGCAGGTCCGGCGAACCGGGCGCGCACGGTCTGGCGTACGTACCCGCGGCGTGACCCGCCCCACATTGCGCGTACCCCGCACGGGGAGGGGCAGGTGCCAGCCCGAGCGGCCGTGAGCCCCCGGGTGCGGATCACGCGTGAGCGGGACATCTCACGATGTGATTCGGGCGAGGCGATTGGCGGGCGCTCGTTAAACTGAGCTGACCGCAAACGGACTGAGCGAGGAGCGCACGTGGGCCTTGTCGTGCAGAAGTACGGAGGCTCCTCCGTTGCCGATGCCGAGGGCATCAAGCGCGTCGCCAAGCGAATCGTCGATGCCAAGAAGAACGGCCACCAGGTGGTCGTCGTGGTTTCGGCGATGGGCGACACGACGGACGAGTTGATCGATCTCGCCGAGCAGGTATCCCCGATCCCTGCCGGGCGTGAGTTCGACATGCTGCTGACCGCCGGAGAGCGCATCTCCATGGCGCTGCTGGCCATGGCGATCAAAAACCTGGGCCACGAGGCCCAGTCGTTCACCGGCAGCCAGGCGGGCGTCATCACCGACTCGGTCCACAACAAAGCGCGCATCATCGATGTCACGCCGGGCCGGATCCGTACGGCGCTGGACGAGGGCAACATCGCCATCGTCGCCGGTTTCCAGGGTGTGTCCCAGGACAAGAAGGACATCACCACCCTCGGCCGCGGCGGGTCGGACACGACCGCCGTCGCCCTGGCCGCCGCGCTGGACGCCGAGGTCTGCGAGATCTACACGGACGTCGACGGCGTCTTCACCGCCGACCCGCGGGTCGTGAAGAAGGCCCGGAAGATCGACTGGATCTCCTTCGAGGACATGCTGGAGCTCGCCAGCTCCGGCTCCAAGGTGCTGCTGCACCGCTGCGTCGAGTACGCACGCCGTTACAACATCCCGATCCACGTCCGGTCCTCCTTCTCGGGGCTCCAGGGCACGTGGGTCAGCAACGAACCGCGAGGGGACCGCAAGGTGGAGCAGGCCATCATCTCCGGTGTCGCCCACGACACCTCCGAGGCGAAGATCACCGTCGTCGGGGTGCCGGACAAGCCGGGCGAGGCCGCCGCGATCTTCCGCACCATCGCGGACAACGAGATCAACATCGACATGGTGGTGCAGAACGTCTCCGCCGCGTCGACCGGTCTGACGGACATCTCCTTCACGCTGCCCAAGGCGGAGGGCCGCAAGGCCATCGACGCCCTGGAGAAGCGCAAGGACGTCATCGGCTTCGAATCGCTGCGCTACGACGACCAGATCGCCAAGATCTCGCTGGTCGGCGCCGGCATGAAGACCAACCCCGGCGTCACGGCCGGCTTCTTCGAGGCGCTGTCCGACGCGGGCGTGAACATCGAGCTCATCTCGACCTCCGAGATCCGCATCTCGGTCGTGACCCGCGCCGACGACGTCAACGAGGCTGTCCGCGCCGTCCACACCGCCTTCGGTCTCGACTCCGACTCCGACGAGGCAGTGGTGTACGGAGGCACCGGGCGGTGACGCGCCGCAAGCCGACGCTCGCGGTCGTGGGAGCGACCGGAGCGGTCGGCTCGGTGCTGCTCCAGATCCTGTCCCAGCGCGCCGATGTCTGGGGCGACATCCGTCTGATCTCCTCCGCGGTCCCCGAGGCCGGGGGCCAGGAGAGCCAGGCCGGCCACAAGCAGGCCGTGCGCGGCGTGGAGACCGAGGTCGTCGCGCTCTCGGCGGAGGCGCTGGCCGGCGCCGACGTGGCGGTCTTCCTGGCACCGGAGGAGATCGCCGCCCACTGGGCACCGGTCGCCGTCGCCGGGGGCGCGGTCGTGGTGGACGCCTCGCCGGCCTTCCGCGGCGACCCGGACGTGCCGCTGGCCGTCCCGGAGATCAACCCGCACTGCGTACGGTCCCGGCCGCGCGGCATCGTGGCCTGCCCGGGCGACACCACGCTGGCGCTGATCGTGGCGGTGGGCGCGCTGCACGCCGAGTTCGGCGTGTGCGAGCTCGTCGTCTCCGCGTACCAGGCCGCCAGCGGCGCGGGCCGCGGCGGTGTCGAGGCCCTGCGCGCCCAGCTGTCGCGCGTGGCGGGCGCAGGTGCGGCCTCCGGCTCCGGCTCCGGCTCCGGTGCCGTCACGGGGCTGGGTACCACCCCCGGCGACGTGCGCCGGGCCGTCGGTGACGACACCGGGCCCTTCCCCGCCCCGCTCGCGCTGAACGTGGTGCCCTGGTCCGGGTCCCCGCGGGAGGGCGGCTGGTCCTCCGAGGAGCTGCGCATCCGCGACGAGGTCCGCAAGGTCCTGGACCTGCCCGGGCTCCAGGTGGCGGCGACCTGCGTCCGCGTGCCGGTGGTGAGCGCCCACTCCGTCTCCGTACACGCGCGCTTCGAGCGCGAGGTGACCGTCGCGCGGGCCCACGAGATCCTGGCGACCTCGCCGGGTGTGGTGCTCTACGACGACCCGGCGGCCGGCGACTTCCCGACGCCCGCCGACGTGGTGGGCACCGATCCGACGTGGGTGGGGCGGGTGCGCCGGTCCCTGGACGACCCCCGCTCCCTGGAGCTGTTCGTGTGCGGGGACAACCTGCGCAAGGGCGCCGCACTGAACGCCGCTCAGGTCGCCGAGGCGATCGCCGCCGAATTGTCGGTGGACTGACCAACGGACTTTGTAGGATCTGTGAACGCCCTGTGAGCAAGTCTTCGGTCAGGACCGCTTGAACTGGGGCGATGGCATGTTCGAGGATGCTCTTCCCCCTTGCTGCAACCGGTAGTTGGGCGGGAAGCGTCTCCGCGGTCGCCCACTGCGTGCTGCCGCGGAAAATGGGGCAATGGGGAAGAGCGGGTACGCATGAGGGCAATCGACGCACCGTCAAAAGCGGTGGCGTGCGCGTACAACCCTGACGGGGGGAAGCGTGTCCAACAGGCGTGGCAGAGGTACTCGACATCACAGCGGCGGCCCCGCTTCGCGGCGCCGTGGCCCCGCTGCGCGGCGGTCCGGCGGCCGGGGCACCGGCGCGGACCGGCGGGCCGGGCACCGGGATCCTGCGGGCCGGCGGCAGTACGGTGCGACCGCTCCGGCGGCCCCGTCAGCCCGGCGGCATGCCGGTGATCGCCCCCATGCCCGCTGCTAGGCGTACCACCCGCATACCGGTCCAGCGCGGCGCCGACGGCGCCGACGGCGTCCAGGACGCCACCGCCGGGACGACGACCGCGGGAACGACCGTCGACCACCTCACCGAGACCTACCGCGCCCACTACCGGTCGCTGCTGGGTCTCGCCGCGCTGCTGCTGGACGACACCGCCTCGTGCGAGGACGTCGTCCAGGAGGCATTCATCCGCGTCCACTCGGCACGGCGTCGCGTACGCGACCCGGAGAAGACCCTCGCGTACCTGCGGCAGACCGTGGTCAACCTGTCCCGGTCCGCGCTGCGCCGCCGCATCCTCGGGCTGAAGCTGCTCTCCAAGCCGATGCCCGACATGGCGAGCGCCGAGGAAGGCGCGTACGACCAGCTGGAGCGCGACGCGCTGATCAAGGCGATGCGCGGGCTGCAGCGCCGGCAGCGCGAAGTACTGGTCCTGCGGTACTTCGCGGACATGACCGAAGCCCAGGTCGCCGAGACCCTGGGCATATCGCTGGGCTCGGTGAAGGCGTACGGCTCCCGTGGCATCGCGGCGCTGCGCGTCGCCATGGAGGCCACGGCATGAGCGAGCGGCACGAGGACAGCTTCGAGCGGTACGGGCCGGACGGACCGATGAACGACCGGACTGGGAACGGAATTGTGAACGACGGCGACGGCGACGACGAGCGCGGCGGCGACCCCCTGGACGGTTTCGGCGGGGACGAGCTGGCGCTGCGGCGCATGTTCCAGGGGGCGGTGGAGGACCTGCGGCCCTCCGACGGTGCCCTCGACCACCTGCGCCGGGCGGTCCCCGCGCGGCGGGCGCGCAAGCGGCAGGCGCTCGTCGGCATGGCCGCGGCGGCGCTGCTCTTCGGTACGGCGGTGCCCGCGTTCGTCCACGTCGCGAGCTCCGACAGCACCTCCGACGACCGCCCCGTCAACGCCGGGCACGGCGAGGAGGCCCAGGGCGGCATGGGCGAGGCGACCGGCGGTGAGGGCGGCGAGGCCGGCCCCGGCGGCGGCCCCGGGGGCAGCGGCCACGGCACGGACGGCGCCGGCAGCGGCGGGCAGGGCCGCGAGGACGAGCCGACGGACTCGGCCTCCGGCGCCTCGGACGGCACGGTCGGCGGCACCGCCGACCCCACCACCTCGGTACCGGCGAGCACGCCGGTGTGCACGGCCGCCCAGCTGGGCGTGGCCGCGACGCAGGCGGACAAGCCGGACGCGGACGGCACGGTGTACGGCTCCTTCCGCGTCGGCAACGTCTCCGGCACCGACTGCGTGGTCGGCGGCGACGGGACGGTCGGCCGCCAGGCGAACGGCGCGGCCGACCCGGCCAGGATCACGGTGGTCCAGCACACGGCGGGCGACGGGGCGCCGGGCCTGCCCGACCCCGCGCAGCAGGCGGCCGAGCCGCTGCTGCTGAAGGCGTCGGCGGCGTACGAGGTGCAGTTCGCCTGGGTGCCGAGCGAGACCTGCCCGGCCCCGACGGGCGGCGGCGCCTCACCGGACCCGACTGCTCCGGGCGACGGCACGGCCTCCGGCGGTTCCGCCGGCACGGCAGCGGAGGGTACGCAGCCGCAGCTCGCCATGGAGGACACCCCGGCGGAGGGCAGCGTCACCCTCTCCTACACCCCGGACGCGGGCGGCCCCGCGGCCGAGACCACGATCCCCCACGCATGCGCGGGCACGGTGTACCACACCGCCCCGCGCCCGGCGGAGTAACGAGAGCCGGGCGAGGACTGGACGACGGCCGGGCGGCCCGCGGCGGCTGAGGCGGCGCGCGGTGCTTGCGGGGTTCCGGGGGCTGCGGGGGCGCGCGGCGCCTGGGAGGTTCCGGGAGCTGCGGGCTCCGGCGGTGGGCGGCGCCTCAGGGTTGCGCAAGGGCATTGCCCCTGTGGCCGGGCCCGCTGGGCCGGAGCGCCCGCCGCCTGCGGGACTTCGCGGAGTCCCGCGGGGGTGCCAGGACCAGGCGGCCCGGGGCGGTTCCGCGGGTTACGACAGCTCGGCGGCCCGGGAGGGTTCCGCGGGCTGAGCCGCCTGCGCGGGCTCCGCGGCCGGGGACGGCTCCGGCGCCTGAACAGCTTGCGCGGGCTCCGCGGCCGGGGACGGCTCCGGTGGCAGGCCGAGGGCCGCGTCGCGGGCCGCTTCCGCCTCGCGGCGGAACAGCCGGAACCACATGAAGAGCGCGAAGCCCACGAAGGCGAACCACTCGCCCGTGTAGCCGAGGTTCTGGAACGCCTTCAGGTCCAGCCCCGTACCCTCCGCCGCTGCCGCCGGCACCGGAGTGAGGCCCGACGGGGCGTCCGTCAGCGTCACCCACGCGTCGTACACGTCGCCCGGCACCAGGTTCACCAGCGACGCCGCGCTGATCATGCCGACCTGGCCCTCGGGCAGCCCGCCCGCCGCATGCACGCCCTTGGTGCCGGAGTTCTCCGACGCCTGGAGAGCGCCGGTCACGGTGACCTCACCCGCCGGCGGCGCCGGTGGCCGGCCGCCCTCCGGGAGCCAGCCGCGCACCACCGGCAGCGCCTTGCCGCCGTCGGTGCGCAGCAGCGTCAGCACGTACGACCCGGTCCGGCCGTCCAGCTCGCGCCCCGGCACCAGGAACTGCTCGCCGTACCGCCCGCTCGCGGTGGCGTGGCGGCCCGAGGTCTCCTTGGTGACCGGCAGCAGCTCGTCCAGCGGCGCCGCCTTCGCCGCGCCGGGACCCGCACCCGGGCCGGGCCGGTGGGCCTCCGCCTCCTGGTGCGAGTCGACACGGTCCTCGAACCGGCCCAGCTGCCACGTCCCCATGAATATGCAGAACGGGATCGCCAGCAGCACGAAGATGTTGATCCCCCACCAGCGGGGCGTCGTCAGGAACCGGTACACCCCTCCACGGTACGGAACCCGCTCACCCCCCGTCCGTCCGGGTCCCCGCCTGCCGCGCCGCGCCGGGCCCGTCCTCCAGGTGCCGGGCCGCGAAGGCCAGCTCCAGCCGCACCTGCTTGATCCGCTCCTCCACCACCAGGGAGCCGTGCCCCGCGTCGTACCGGTACACCTCGTGCACCGCGCCGCGGGCCGCCAGCCGGTCGACGTAGTGGTCGATCTGCCGGATCGGGCAGCGCGGGTCGTTGACGCCCGCCGAGATGTAGACCGGTGCCCGCACCTCGTCCACGTACGTCAGGGGCGACGACACCCGGTACCGCTCCGGCACCTCCTCCGGGGACCCGCCGAACAGCGTGCGGTCCAGGGCCTTCAGCGCCTCCATCTCGTCGTGGTACGCCGTGACGTAGTCCGCCACCGGGACGGCTGCCAGCCCCAGCGCCCACGCCTCCGGCTGCGTACCGAGCCCGAGGAGCGTCAGGTACCCGCCCCACGAGCCGCCGGCCAGCACCAGCTTCGCCGGATCGGCGAGCCCGGACGCCACCGCCCACTCCCGTACCGCCGCGATGTCCTCCAGCTCGATCAGGCCGATCCGGTGCTTGAGCGCGTCCGTCCACTCCCGGCCGTACCCGGTCGAGCCCCGGTAGTTGACCCGCACCACCGCGTACCCGTGGTCCACCCAGGCCGCGGGCGCCGCCGCGAACGCGTCGCTGTCGTGCCACGCGGGACCGCCGTGGACCTCGAAGAGCGTCGGCAGCGGGCCGCTCGCGCCGGCCGGCCGCTGCACGAGCGCGTGGATGCGCCCGCCGGGCCCCTCCACCCACACGTCCTCCACCGCCACCGACCCGGGCGCCTTCAGCCCCGGGGGATCGAGCACCACCCCGCCCGCCGTCGACCGCACCACCGGGGGGTGCGCCGCGGAGGACCACAGGTACTCCACCGTCCCGTCCGGCCGCGCCGTCGCACCCGACACCGACCCGGCGGGCGTCTCCACCCGCACCAGCTCGCGCGTGCCGATCTCGTACCGCCACAGCTCGCTGCGCGCCTCGAAGCTGTGCACGATCAGCAGCCCCGACCCGTCGGGGTACCACTCGGCCGACACGTCACCGGGCAGGTCGAGGCCCAGGTCCGTCTCCACCCCCGAGGCGACGTCCCACAGCATGGGCTCCCAGCGCCCGCGCCGCTGGTGCCCCACGAGCAGCCGGGTGTCGCCGTCCACCGGCGCGAAGCCGAGCACCGCGAGCCCCAGCTCCTCCGTGCCGCCCTTGGTGTCGTCCAGCTCGGCGACCGTCCCGCCGTCCGGCCGGACCACGCGCAGCGCCGCGTGCATGGCGTCGCCGTGCTCGGTGTGCTCGACGGCGATCAGGGTCCCGTCGTGCGACAGGTCGCCCACCCCGGCCGACTCGCGGTGGCGGTATATCTCGACGGGCGGCAGACCGGGCCGTACGACGTGGATCGTCGAACCGTCCTCGTCGGTGGAGCGCCCGACCACCGCGGTGCCGTCCCGGCCGATCGCCAGGCCCGCCGGATAGGACGCCTCCAGCCCCGGCGCGGCCGGCTCGTCCTCGCCGCCCGTGAACGGCTGCCGCATCCAGACGCCGAACTCGTCGCCGTCCGTGTCCGAGAACCACCAGATCCACTCGCCGTCCGGCGTCAGCACCCCGTCCGTGGTCCCGTTCGGCCGGTCCGTGACCTGCCGCTGCTCGCCGGTCGCCCGGTCCCAGGCGTACAGCTCGTACGTACCGGTCGCGTTGGACACGAACAGCGACCGCCCCGGCGCGTCCTCCGCCCAGTCGGGCAGCGAGACGCGCGGCGCCCGGAAGCGCTTCTCCCAGTCGGGCATGTCCGGCGTGGCCGGTGCATCTGTCGGTTCAGTCATGGACCCCATGATGCGCTGCCGCACCGACACCCCGCTGCGCCGGTCCTCAACCTGTGGACAACTCCGCCGCAGGCCCGCGGCCCCGGCCTCAGTGCGCGGCCGGCGGCGAGTCCTCCGTACACAGCGCCCAGATGACGAAGACGCCGATCGCGATCGAGATCACCGCCCAGACCGGCTGGTACGGCAGCCAGATGAAGTTCGCGATCACGGCGAGTGCGGCCAGCGCCACACCGGCAGCCTTGGCCCAGTCCGCGCCGCTGAGGATGCCCGCGCCGACGACTGCCACGAGGAGCCCGAGCACCAGGTGGATCCAGCCCCACGTGCTCGCGCTGAACTCGAAGACGTACTCGCCGATCTCCCCGTACACGTCGTCCTCGGCGATGCCCGTGATGCCCTGCAGCATCCCGAGCACGCCCTCCACCAGCAGCAGCACCCCGGCGAGCATCGTCCCCGCCGACGCCCAGCCGTCGCGGCGCGGTGCCGGGGCGGTGGACCTCGGGGGAGCGGCGTGGTGCGCGTAGGCGTGGTGTTCCGTACCGTGTTCCGTACCGCCGGTGGCGTGGCCGCCGCCGGCGTCGGCCGGGTGGCTCATGGCCGCCCCTCTCTGTCCGGTGGGTGCGGTGGCTCTCCGAGCCTGCGCCGCCCCGCGCGCCGCGGCGACCGGGCGCGACCGTCCGGGTGACGGAACTGCGGGTGACGGAACTGCGGGTGACGGACATCCGGGTGACGGAAAGGGACGGCGCCGGCGCCGCGGTGGCGCCGGCGCCGGCGTACGTCACCCGGTCGTGCCGGCTCAGTTGTACGTGATGTCCGACGCCGAGAACCGGCACGTGGTGCCGTCGGGGCCGCTGCCCAGCTGGGTCGGCTCCTTACCGGTGTTGTTGCCCTTGAAGCGCACGCAGGTCTTGATCTTCTTCTTGGAGTCGCCGTGGATCCGGATCTTCGACAGCGTCGCGGTGTCGCCGTAGTTCTGGTTGACACCGACGATCGACTTGCCCGGCGCGGTCACGTCGATGTCGCTCAGCACGATCGTGCGCTTGTACTGCGTCTTGCAGTTGCCGCACGAGCGGACGAGCTTGCCGAAGCCCTCGACCTGGAAGCCGGTCACGGTGAGCTTGCCGGCCCCGTTGAACTGGAGGACCTTGTCGTCGGCCTTCTTCGCCCCGCCGCCGATGACCTTGTACGTCGCCGACGCCGACTTGCCCTTGAAGGTGGCGGCGTCCTCGCCGACGTCCAGCCACCACACGTTCTGCAGCGTGCAGCTGCCCTTGCAGTGGACGCCGTCGGCGGCGGGCGTGCCGATGACGACGTTCTTCAGGACGGCGCCGTCGGCCAGCTCGAAGAGGGGGGACTGGCCCTCGTCCTGACCGCTGCCGCCCAGGGCGCCGGTGCCGTAGAACTTCTTCATTCCGCCGTCGTACTCACCGGAGACCGGGATGGTCTTCGCAACCGGCTTGCTGCCGGTGTCCGAGGGCCAGGACGCGGCGGCCCCGGCGGTGGACAGCATGGTCGTGGTGACGATCGCCGCACCGGTCAGCCCGAGGGCGGCGGCTCCGCTGATCACCGCCCTGCGCTTGGTGACCCGGCGGCGGTGGCGGACGCGCTGTTCGGCTCGTGCAGTCATGCCCATTCCTTGCGTGGGGGAAGATCTTGCGCCTTCCGGTCGCCACGGGTGGGGAAAAGGTTGCCGCCTTCCCGGAATCAGTCGTCGTGCCGGGCGAAGTCGCCCGACACGGCGAGCTGTCCGGCCCGAGTCCGGGCGGTGGCGCCGTAGCGGTCCTGCCGGGCGTCCCGGCCGCCGCGGGCGTGGTCGTACTGCCCGGCGAACATCCACTGCCCGGCCGGGACCGTACGGCCCGGCTTGAGCACCCAGGTGTAGACGAGGTAGCCGTCCTTCTCGGCGACCGTCAGCGTGAAGTCGTCCTCGGGCAGCGCCCGCCAGGCGCCGGTGGAGGTGACCCCGCCCGTCTGGGCGATCCGCAACTCGACGGTCAGCGCGGTCAGTTCCTCACGGGTCTTGAGGGTGACGTTGCTCTGCGCCCAGAACTCGTTGCTGTGCGGGTCCACGGAGCCGTCGGACCACAGGGGCCCGTCCTCCTCGCGGGCGGCGGGCGCGCCGGCACCGGGCGTGCCCGACGGCGAGGCGCTCGGCGCGCTCGGCTCGCGGGAGGGGCTCGTCGTGGGGTCCGGGGGCAGCGGGTCCACGGGCGGCGTCGGGTCCGCCGGCGAGGGTGCCCGCGTCGCGTGCATGGTCGGGGTGGGCGTGGCGGTGGGGGTGGGGGTCGGCGGGACAGCGACTGTCTGCTGCGGAGGCTCGTCGTTCCCCACGGAGGCCACGCCGTAGCCGCCGGCGGCGAGGATCCCCGCGACCGCGGCGGTGACACCCACCGCGCGCACCCAGCCGAACCGGGGCGGACGGGCCGCACGGGAGCGGGGCCGGTCCTCCTGCGCCATGCCGCGTTCGAGCCGTGCCAGGATCCGCGCGCGGTCGGGCCGGTGCGCCCCGGCCGCCTCGTGCAGCCGGGCGCGCAGCTCGTCGTGCACGTCCCGCCGCATGGTCATCGGTCCCTTCCTCCGGCAGCCCCGGTACGCGCCATCGCCGTGTGCACCTTACGCGGAACGTCCTGCGTGCCGAGCAGCCGCTGCAGCTCGGCCATCCCCTTCGATGTCTGGCTCTTCACCGTACCGACCGACACACCCAGGGCCAGCGCGGTGTCCTTCTCGGAGAGGTCGAACGCATGGCGCAGCACGACACACGCCCGCTTCCGGAACGGCAGCCTGCGCAGCGCCCCTTGTACGTCGACCACCCCGGCCACGTCCGGATTCTCGGCCTTCTCCTCCCGCTGCGCCCAGAACAGCGCGACCCGCCGCCGCTCGCGCACCGCACTGCGTATCCGCGTACGGGCCAGATTGGCGACCACACCCCGCGCGTACGCCACCGGGTGCTCACTCGCCCGCACCCGGTCCCAGCGGTGCCACAGCGCGAGCAGCGCATCCGCGGCCAGGTCGTCGGCGGCATCCGCCTCCCCGGTCAACAAGTGCGCGAGCCGGGCCAGTTCCGCGTAGTGCCGCTCGAAGAAGGCATGGAACTCCACGGAGGCGGCGTCGTCGACGACTGTGCCCACGAGCGGTGTCTCCTCGCAGCGACCTCGTGCACCCGGGAACCGGGCGCCTGTGTGTGTCATGTGTTCGACATATGAATGTCCGGACGAGATCCGGAAGAGTAGCAGTGAGCAACCGCTTGGTCTGCATCGCCTGCTGCCCGACGCCACTTCCGGCCCCGTCCGACGGGCCGACCCCCGCCACGGCGGGGCGGGCGAGCGCCCCGCAGCTGCAAGGGGGACCGGCTGGATCGGTGTGCGATCAGGACGGGCGCGGTGGCCGTGACCGCCATGCCGGACGCGCAAACACAGACAGAGGGCAGCTACCTTGAGTAGCTGCCCTCTGTCTGTGTTTTTCTGGCTGTCGGGGTGGCGGGATTTGAACCCACGACCTCTTCGTCCCGAACGAAGCGCGCTGCCAAGCTGCGCTACACCCCGATGTCGTCCGGTGTCCCGGCGACGTCGTTTACTTTAGCCCACCCGCGGCCGGAGACGAAATCCGGTTTTCGCGGGGCGGCAGGCGGGGGCCGTCCGAGCGGGATGCCGGCTCCGGCTACCGGCGGTCGTCGCGGGACGTGAGGGTGAGGAGCGTGGCCTCCGGGGGGCAGGCGAAGCGCACCGGGGTGTAGCGGTTGGTGCCGCAGCCTGCCGAGACGTGGAGGTAGGCGGTGTTCCCTCCGGCGCGGTGGGTGGAGAGCCCCTTCACGCGGTCCGTGTCCAGGTCGCAGTTGGTGACCAGCGCCCCGTAGAACGGGATGCACAGCTGGCCGCCGTGCGTGTGGCCCGCCAGGATCAGCGGGTAGCCGTCGGTCGTGAAGGCGTCCAGGGAGCGCAGGTAGGGCGCGTGGACCACGGCCACCGACAGGTCGGCGTCCGCCTCCGGGCCGCCCGCGACGTACTCGTAGCGGTCGCGCTTGATGTGGGGGTCGTCCAGGCCGGTGAAGGCCAGGTCAAGGCCGTCGAGCTTGAGGCGGCCGCGGGTGTTCGTCAGGTTCACCCAGCCCGCCGCGTCGAAGGCGTCGCGCAGCTCCTCCCACGGGTTGTGGACCGCTCCCACGGCCGGCGCGTTGCCGTTCAGACCGTGGCGCCCCTGGGCCTTCTCGATCAGGTAGCGAGCGGGATTGCGCAGCTTCGGGCCGTAGTAGTCGTTGGAGCCGAAGACGTACACCCCCGGGAACTCCATGAGCGGGCCGAGTGCGTCCAGGACCTCCGGCACGCCGTTCGGGTCGGAGAGGTTGTCGCCCGTGTTCACGACGAAGTCCGGCCGCAGCCCCGCCAGCGACTGGAGCCACGCCCGCTTCTTGCGCTGGCCGCTCACCATGTGGATGTCCGACACCTGCAGGACCCGCAGGTCGCGCATGCCGGGCGGCAGTACGGGGACGGTGATCCGGCGGAGCCGGAACGAGCGGACCTCGAAGCCGGCGGCGTAGACCAGGCCGGCCGCACCGGCCGCTGCGATTCCTGCGGTGACTTTCAGGGGGACTCCGTATCGCGCGCGCATGGGCTCATCGTTACAGAACCGCCACGTCAGCGGGAAATGCACGGGCGTGCAGGTCACCGCACCTGACACACTGGTTCGCATGACCACGCTCAAGTCCAAGCTGCAGGATGACCTCAACGCCGCGATCAAGGAGCGCGACGAGCTGCGCTCCTCCACGCTCCGGCTGACCCTCGCCGCGATCACGAAGGAGGAGGTCGCGGGCAAGGAGAAGCGCGAGCTCTCCGACGACGAGGTGCAGAAGGTGATCGCCAAGGAGGCGAAGAAGCGCCGCGAGGCGGCCGAGGCCTTCGCGCAGGGCGGCCGCACCGAGCAGGCCGAGCGTGAGAAGGCCGAGGGCGTGCTCCTCGACGCGTACCTTCCGCAGCAGCTCAGCGACGACGAGCTCCGCTCGATCGTGGCCCAGGCCGTCGAGGAGGCCAAGGCGGCCGGGGCCGAGGGCCCGCGGGCGATGGGCGCCGTCATGAAGATCGTCAACCCGAAGGTGGCCGGCCGCGCCGAGGGCGGCCGCGTGGCCGCCACGGTCAAGCAGCTCCTCGCCGGCTGAACCGGCACCGGGACGGGTACCGGGGGCGGGACCGGTGTCGGAGCCGGCGTCGGGATCGGGGGCGGACTGCCCCGCCCGCCGCTCGCACGGCTGACGCGCCGGGCCGCCCTCGCGTTGGTACCGGGTGCTGCTCGGGTCGTCCGGCGCCCTCACCGGGTGATCTCCGGCTCCGCCCGCCGCTCGCACGGCTGACGCCGCCGGGCCGTCCCCGCGTTGGTACCGGCGGACCGTCCGGTGCCCGCACCGCGGCCGCGTCCGCTCCCCGAGCCACACCGCATGCCCCCGCGTACGCGAAAGGGCGCCCACCGTTCCCACGGTGGGCGCCCTTTCGCGTACGTCAGCCGCCCCAGTCCCAGCCGCCGCCGTTTCCGCCGCCGTTGTTGCCCTGGCCCCGCTGGTTGCCGCCGCCGATCATGTCCGGCGGGAAGGAGATCCCGGGCCACGGCTGGTCGCCGCCACCGCCCGTGGTTCCGCCGCCGTTGCCGCCGGGCTTGCCGTCGTCGCCGGGCTTGCCCTTGCCGTCGCCCTTCGGCACATCCGGGATGTGCAGGTCGACGAAGGGCAGCGGCTCGTGGCCCTCCAGCGCGCCCGTCATCGCGTCCTTCCAGATCGGGCCGGGGACCTTACCGCCGAAGACCTTGTCGTGGTACTCGCCGCCGATGGTGATGTACTCCATCTCCACCTGCTGGCTCGCGCTGCCGACCCACACCGCGCCGCTCAGGTTCGGCGTGTACCCGACGAACCAGGCGTTCCTGCGGCCGTCGGTCGTACCCGTCTTGCCCGCGTTGTCGCGGTCGCTCAGGCCGGCCGCCTGGCCCGTACCGGAGTCGATGACGCCGCCCAGGAGGCTGTTGATCGTGTCGGCGGTCCGCTCCGACATAACCTTGCTGCACTCGCTCTTCGGCACCGGCAGGCTCTTGCCGTCCGCCGTCCTGATCGACTCGATGGCGACCGGCGTGCAGTAGGTGCCACGGTTGGCGAAGGCCGCGTACGCCGTCGCCATGGTCAGCGGCGAGATACCCGTCGAGCCGAGCGTCAGCGGCGACGGCTCCTCGGGCAGCTTCGACCCGTTGCCCTGCACCACACCCAGCTTGTCGGTCATCTCGACGACCGGGCACAGGCCGATGTCCTCGATCATCTGCACGAAGTACGTGTTGACGGACAGCGCCATCGCGTCCTTGAGGGCGTACGGGCCCACCTCGGATTCGTTCTCGTTCTCCAGGCGCTGGCCGCCGGCGTTCCGCCACGACTTGCCGTCGCACTGTGAGATCGAGCTCGGGTACGGCATCTGGTACGGCGCCGAGTACGTCTGCGTCGGCGGCCTGCCCTGCTCCAGGGCCGCCGCCGCGACGAACGGCTTGAACGTCGAACCGACCGGGAAGCCGAAGTTCGAGCCGCCCATCCGCTTGTTGACCGAGTAGTTGATCTGCGTCTCGTTCTTGCCGAAGCCGTACGGCTTGGACTGGCCCATCGCGACGATCTTGCCGGTGCCGGGCTGGACCATCGTCACGGCCGTCGCGACCTTGTCGCTCTGGTAGACGTGGTCCTTTATCGACTCCTGCGTCGACTTCTGCGCCTGCGGGTCCAGCGTCGTCCGGATGGTCAGGCCGCCGCGGTTCCAGACCTTGTTGCGCTCCTCCCGGTCCTTGCCGAAGACCGGGTCGGAGAGGAAGACCTCGCGGACGTAGTCACAGAAGAAGCCCGCGCCGTCGACGGCGGTGATGCAGCCGTTCTTCGGCTTGCTCACCTTCAGCTTGATCGGACTGGCCTTGGCCCGGTCGGCCTCCGCCTGGCTGATGTCGCCGACGGCCGCCATGCGCTGCAGGACGATGTTGCGGCGCTTGGTCGCCTCCTCGACGTCGTTGACCGGGTCGTACCGGCTCGGCGACTGGACGAGGCCGGCCAGCATCGCCGACTCCTCCAGGGTCAGGTCCTTGGCCGGCTTGGAGAAGTAGCGCTTGGAGGCGGCTTCGATGCCGTACGCCTGCTGCCCGAAGAACGTGATGTTGAGGTAGTTCTCGAGGATCTTCTTCTTCCCGAGCTCCTCCTCGACCTGGATCGCGTACTTCAGCTCCTGGATCTTGCGGCCGAGCGTCTGCTGCGTGGCCTGCGCGACCTTGTCGGGGTCGTCACCGGCCTCCTCCACGAAGACGTTCTTCACGTACTGCTGGGTCAGGGTCGACGCGCCCTGTGCCACGCCGCCCGACTGGGCGTTGCGGTTGAGCGCGCGCAGCACGCCCTTGAGGTCGATCGCCCCGTGCTCGTAGAAGCGCGAGTCCTCGATCGCGACGATCGCCTTCTGCATGTACGGGGAGATGTCCTTGAGGTCCACGACGGTGCGGTCGCGCGAGTAGACCGTGGCGATCTGCCCGCCCTTCGCGTCGAGGATCGTGGTGCGCTGGCTCAGCGGCGGGCGCTTGAGATTGGCCGGAATCTCGTCGAATCCCTGGACCGTTCCCTTTGCCGCGAGTCCCAGCGCCCCGACGGCGGGCAGTGCGATGCCCGCCAGTACGGCTCCGGAGAGCACGCTGACACCGAGGAACTTGGCGGCCTGCTGGGTCCCGGTCAGACCACCGCCGGAGCGCTTCTTTGGCATGGCAGCAGCCTACGTTCTCATTCGCCGGACACGCGTATATCCCTTGGCCTAAGCTGGTCACAACTGTCACAGCAGTTGCGGACCTGTAACGAGACCCTGGTCAGGACCGCCGTGTCACCTCTCCCCACAGCACCACTCGACGTCGTCACCGAGCGATGTCCGTTTCCGCCTCATGCGTCGGCGGATGCCCGTTGTCGATCATGGGACATGTCGTGTTGTAGGGGATGAGGCCGGTATGTCCACGGGTCACTCCCCTGGGTGATCTGCCGCGTACGCATAGTCCGTTCGGGCCATTCAAGATTGGGCCCGAAGGGGGTGTTGCGCTGTGCCCACCTTCCGTAACGTCCTCAACTGGCAGCGGTGAATATGCCGCTACCGCCGTGGGGGAGCCTCGATTCGGGAGAGGACGGCGCCGGTATGGGCTGGGTAGCTGACTGGAGTGCGCAGGCGGCCTGCCGCACTACCGATCCGGATGAACTGTTCGTACAAGGAGCGGCGCAGAACAGGGCCAAGGCGGTGTGCACCGGGTGTCCGGTGCGGACCGAGTGCCTGGCCGATGCGCTGGACAATCGCGTCGAGTTCGGCGTGTGGGGCGGGATGACGGAGCGCGAGCGGCGAGCACTGCTGCGCCGGCGGCCGACCGTCACCTCGTGGCGCCGGTTGCTGGAGACCGCGCGCACGGAGTACGAGCGCAGCGCGGGCATCCTGCCCGTCGCGCTGGACGACGACGAGACGTACGAGTCGTACGCGGCAGTGGGCTAGGGCGCGGGGTCCCGGCGCCGTTCCAGGACCGGCTCCGGACGGAGCAACCTGCGTCGGAGCGACATGCGTCGGGGCGACACGCGCTCCGTACGCCTTTCACCTGCGCACCTGCGCACCTGCGCACCTGCTCGCCTGTGCACCGCGCACCTGTGCGTTCCGGGGGATCCTCGGGGGGCACTCCCTTGTGCGGCGGCACCTCACCCCCCACATTGCGCCTCGCGCTCCGGGCGTACCGCCAGTGGTGCGGCTGGTGCGACATGTCGCGTCTGTAGCGCTTCGCCCCTTTGCTTCCTGTGTCTCTTCTACGCACGTGCACGCGGCGGCGCACCCGCCTCGCCGTTACCCGTTGAGCCGTTACGTTCGCTACGTCGTCACGCGGGCACGCCGGGCGTCGGCACGGCCGCGGACGACGAACCGCCACCGCCGGTCGCGAGCCGCTCGCCGATGGACCGCAGTGCCGCCAGGTCGTGCACATCCCCGGGCAGGGCAGCCACTTCGGCGACCGCCACCTCGGGGTGGAGCGCGGCGAAACGATCCCGCGTGCGCCGCTCGCGCGCGAGGATCTGCATCCGTTCGGCATGCAGACGCAGCAGGCCCGCCGTCAGCTGTGCGACGGCAGGTGGAACCGCGGACGCCTCGGTGACCGACGTACCAGCAGCACCGGACGCGCCGGCCCCGGATGCTGCGGTTCCGGTTCCTGAGGTGTCGGATCCTGAGGGGTCGGATCCTGAAGTGTCGGATGGAGCGGCTTCGGAGCCCGCGGAGGCGTGCGGGCGTGATGCGGGGGTGGGACGTATCACAGCTGGTGCGGAGGGGGACTCGGGAGAGGCGGCCGCGGGGCCGCCACGAACACCAGTCTTCCCTTCGCCCTGATCCACAATGCGGCCCTCGTCAAGATTTTCGGCGGCGGCCAGCGCACGCTCCGCCGACAGCCGGGCGGCACCACTGCCGTGCACCCGGTTCAGGACCAGGCCGGCCAGCGGCATCTCCTCCGCCGCCAGCCGTTCCACGAAGTACGCCGCCTCACGCAGCGCGTCCCGCTCCGGCGCGGCCACCACCAGGAACGCCGTGCCCGGCGCCTGCAGCAGCCGGTACGTGGCGTCCGCGCGCGTACGGAAGCCGCCGAACATCGTGTCCATCGCCGCCACGAACGTCTGCACGTCCCGCAGCAGTTGGCCGCCCAGCAGCTTGCCCAGGGTCCCCGTCATCATCGACATGCCGACGTTCAGGAACTTCATCCCGGCGCGGCCGCCCATCTTCGCCGGGGCCATCAGCAGCTTGATGAACTTCCCGTCCAGGAACGAGCCGAGCCGCTTCGGTGCGTCCAGGAAGTCCAGCGCCGAGCGGGACGGCGGCGTGTCGACCACGATCAGGTCCCACTCGTCGCGCGCCCGCAGCTGCCCCAGCTTCTCCATCGCCATGTACTCCTGCGTGCCCGCGAAGCCGGCCGACAGGGACTGGTAGAAGGGGTTGGCCAGGATCGCGCGGGCCCGCTCCGGATCGGTGTGCGCCTCGACGATGTCGTCGAAGGTGCGCTTCATGTCGAGCATCATCGCGTGCAGTTGGCCGTCGCCCGCGATGCCGTCCACCCGCCGCGGGACGTTGTCCAGCCGGTCGATGCCCATCGACTGGGCGAGCCGGCGGGCCGGGTCGATGGTGAGCACGACGACCTTGCGGCCGCGCTCCGCCGCACGTACGCCCAGGGCCGCCGCGGTCGTCGTCTTGCCGACCCCGCCCGCACCGCAGCACACGATGATGCGGGTCGCCGGGTCGTCGAGGAGCGGGTCGACCTCGAGGGCGGGGGCCGTGTCCAGGGTCATGCCGTCACCCCAAGCTGCTCGCGTAGTTCCTTGGCCAGCCGGTAGAGCCCGGCCAGATCGATGCCGTCCCCCAGGAACGGCAGTTCGTACGTGGGCACCTGGAGTTTCGCCAGCAGCTCCCGCTGCTCCCGTTCCAGCTGCACCCGCTGCGCGTGCTCGGCGGCCTCCTCCAGCAGCGGCGTGAGCAGCCCGGCGGAACCGGTCACCCCGGCCGCGGCGAGCGCCTTGGCGATGTCCTTGCGGTGGCCGTCGGAGGCGGCCCGTACCGCGTCCTCGTCCAGGACGTGCGGGCGGACCATGTTCACGATGATGTTGCCCACCGGGAGGTCGGCGCCACGCAGCTCCGCGACGCCGTCCGCGGTCTCCTGGACCGGCATCTCCTCCAGCAGCGTCACCAGGTGCACCGCTGTCTCCGGGGACTTCAGCACCCGCATGACGGCCTGCGCCTGATTGTGTATCGGGCCGATGCGCGCGAGCCCCGCCACCTCGTCGTTGACGTTGAGGAAGCGGGTGATGCGGCCGGTGGGCGGGGCGTCCATGACGACGTAGTCGTAGACGAAGCCGGCCTGCTTCTCCCGGCGGCGTACCGCTTCGCAGGCCTTGCCCGTCAGCAGCACGTCCCGGACGCCGGGCGCGATGGTGGTCGCGAAGTCTATGGCGCCGAGTTTCTTCAGCGCCCGCCCCGCCGAGCCGAGTTTGTAGAACATCTGGAGGTAGTCGAGGAGTGCGCGCTCGGCGTCGATGGCCAGCGCGTACACCTCCCCGCCGCCCGGCGCGACGGCGATCTTGCGCTCCTCGTAGGGGAGCGTCTCCGTTTCGAAGAGTTGCGCGATGCCCTGCCTGCCTTCGACCTCCACGAGGAGTGTCCGCTTGCCCTCGGTCGCGAGGGCGAGCGCGAGGGCGGCGGCGACCGTCGTCTTACCGGTACCGCCCTTGCCGCTGACGACCTGGAGCCTGCTCACGCCTTCGAGCCTAACCAGTGCCCGCGCGCGTGAAGCAGGAGGCTGCCCTTGGCGGTGCCGTCGGTGGCAGCGGCTACAGTCGGCACCATGACCAAGTGGGAATACGCGACCGTGCCCCTTCTCGTGCACGCGACCAAGCAGATCCTGGACACCTGGGGCGAGGACGGCTGGGAGCTCGTCCAGGTCGTGCCGGGGCCGAACAACCCCGAGCAGCTCGTGGCGTACCTGAAGCGGGAGAAGCAGTGACCGGCCGTGTCGAGGCCATGCTCGCGGAGCTCGGTCTGACGCTGCCGCAGGTCGTGCCCCCGCTGGCCGCCTACCAGCCGGCCGTCCGCTCCGGCGTGTACGTGTACACGGCCGGCCAGCTGCCGATGGTGGAGGGCAAGCTTCCGGTCACCGGCAAGGTGGGCGGCGAGGTCACGCCGGAGGAGGCCAAGGAGCTGGCGCGGATCTGCGCGCTGAACGCGCTGGCCGCCGTGAAGTCGGTCGCGGGTGACCTGGACCGCATCGCGCGGGTCGTGAAGGTCGTCGGGTTCGTCGCCTCGGCCCCCGACTTCACCGGTCAGCCGGCCGTCCTGAACGGTGCGAGCGAGCTGCTGGGCGAGGTCCTCGGCGACAAGGGCGTGCACGCGCGCAGCGCGGTGGGCGTCGCGGTGCTGCCGCTGGACGCGCCCGTCGAGGTCGAGATCCAGGTGGAACTGGTCCAGGACTGACCCCGACCTGATCCTCGCGTGGCCCGGGTCGCGATCTTCGCGTGCGTCCCGGTCCTGATCCTCGCGAGGTCCTGGCCCCGGTCCCGTTCTCGTCCCCGTCCCGGTCCCGGTCCTCGTCCCGGTCCCGGTCCTGGTCCTGGTCCTGGTCCCGGTGGTGATCGCGTCACGGCGTGATCGTGATCGCGTGAGGCCGTTGCCGTAGCCACCTTTCCTCTCGAACATCGGGCCGGATGCGCATAGCATCCGGCCATGTCCAATGGTCAGTGGTACCCGCCGGAGTGGCCCGCCCGCATCCGCGCGCTCGCCGACGGCACCCTCACGGCCGTGACGCCCAAGCGGGCGGCGACCGTGCTCCTCCTGCGGGACGGCACAGGCGGTGGCGGCCCCGAGGTCCACATGCTGCGCCGGCGCGCCTCCATGGCCTTCGCCGGCGGCGCGTACGCCTACCCGGGCGGCGGCGTGGACCCGCGTGACGAGCACCCGGTGCGGTGGGCAGGACCGTCCCCCGAGGCATGGGCGGACCGGCTCGGGGTCGCCGGCCCGGCCGAGGCGCAGGCCATCGTCTGCGCGGCGGTGCGCGAGACCTACGAGGAAGCGGGCGTCCTGCTCGCCGGGCCGACCGCCGGCTCCGTCGTCGCCGACACCACGGGCGACGACTGGGAGGCGGACCGGGCGGCCCTGGTGGCGCGCGAGCTGGCGTTCGCGGACTTCCTGGACCGGCGCGGGCTGGTGCTGCGCTCGGACCTGCTGGGGGCGTGGGCGCGCTGGATCACCCCGGAGTTCGAGCCGCGCCGCTACGACACCTGGTTCTTCGTGGCCGCGCTGCCACAGGGCCAGCAGACCTGCAACGCCTCCACCGAGGCCGACCGTACGGTCTGGATCCGCCCCGCCGACGCGGCGGCCGGATACGACCGCGGCGAGCTGCTCATGATGCCGCCGACCATCGCCACACTGCGCTCCCTGGAGCCGTACGGGACGCCCGTCGCCGCCCTGGACGCGGCGCGGCACCAGGACCTCACCCCCGTGCTGGCACAGGCCCGCCTGGAGGGCGACGAGGTGGTCCTGAGCTGGCCGGGCCACGACGAGTTCACCAAGCACGTACCGACGACGGACGCACCCATAGGGGGGTCTTCCGCATGACCGACGCCGCCGCGCTTCCCGGACAGCCGCGCGGGGCCGTGGTCTCCGGCCCCGCGACCGCCCGCGCCGTCAACGTACTCGCGCCGAACCCGTCCGCCATGACCCTCGACGGCACGAACACCTGGCTCCTGTCCGAGCCGGGCTCAGCGGCCGCGGTGGTCGTCGACCCGGGCCCCCTCGACGAGGGACACCTCTCCCGGGTCGTCGAGACCGCCGAGCGGATGGGCAAGCGCGTGGCGCTGACGCTGCTCACGCACGGGCATCCGGACCACGCGGAGGGCGCGGTGCGGTTCGCCGAGCTGACCGGGGCGCCGGTGCGCGCACTGGACCCGGCGCTGCGACTCGGCGACGAGGGCCTCGGGCCGGGGGAGGTGGTCGAGGTCGGCGGCCTGGAGCTGCGCGTCGTACCGACGCCCGGGCACACCGCCGATTCGCTCAGTTTCCACCTGCCGGCCGACCGCGCGGTCCTGACGGGCGACACGGTCCTCGGGCGGGGTACGACGATGGTGGCCCATCCGGACGGGCGGCTGGGCGACTACCTGGACTCGCTGCGCCGGCTGCGCTCGCTGACGGTCGACGACGGCGTGCACACCGTCCTGCCGGGGCACGGTCCGGTGCTGGAGGACGCGCAGGGGGCCGTCGAGTACTACCTGGCCCACCGCGCGAGCCGCCTCGCCCAGGTGGAGACCGCCGTCGAGAACGGCTACCGGACCGCGCCCGAGGTCGTGGCCCACGTGTACGCGGACGTGGACCGCTCGCTGTGGCCGGCGGCGGAGCTGTCGGTGCGGGCGCAGATGGAGTACCTGAGCGAGCACGGCCTGATCTGAACCCTGCTCCTCCACGGGCTGTGGGCCCGGGATTACCCCCTCCGGGAACCGCGGGCCCATGCTTTACGCTCCGCTTACTTAGCTCATTGTTGCGCTTCCGCGCTTCATTCTGGGGGGAATGCCCGTGTTCGTCCTTTCCATCCTGTTGCTCATCGCGGCGGTGGTGCTGTTCTTCGTCGGCCGCAGCACCGACCGGCGCGGCCTCAGCCTCGGTGCGGCCGGGGCGCTGCTCGCCGGCCTGTTCGCCGCGGTGGCGAGCTGTCTGCACGTCATCAGCGCGTACGAGGTCGGCGTGCCGGTCACCTTCGGCAAGGTCGGCTCGCCCATGACGTCCGGCATGAACTTCACCTCGCCGTTCACGAACGTCACCACCTTCTCGACGCGCCCGGTCGACCTGAACCTGTCCGACAAGGACGTGGTCGAGGTCCGCTCGTCCCAGGGTGGCGTGATGTACGCGGAGGTGACGGTCAAGTGGGCCGTCACGCCCGCCAAGGCCGTGGAGCTGTACAAGCTCGCGGGCAGCGAGGAGGCGATCCAGCAGCGGCTGGTCTTCCCGGACAGCCGGGAGATCATCCGCAACGTCTTCGCGCGTCACACGAGCGAGGAGGGGTACGCCTCGGCCCGCGAGAAGATCAACACGGAGATCGGTGACCTGATCAAGGAGCGCCTCGCGCCCCGCGGTATCGACGTGACCACGGTGAACCTGCGGAACGTGAAGCCGTCGGACCAGCTCCAGAGCCAGATCGACCGCAAGATCCAGCAGCAGCAGGCGACGGAGCGGGCGACCGAGGCGGCGCGTACGGCCAAGGCGGAGTCCGAGCGGCGCAGGATCGAGGCGGAGGGCATCGCCCGCGCGAACAAGATCCTCAGCGACTCGCTGACGGACAAGGTCCTGCTGAACCAGTGCATCGACGCCTTCAAGGAGGTGGCCGCCAAGCAGCCCGTCTACGCGGTTCCGTGCGGTGGCGGCAGCGGGAACCCGCTGATCGTGGACGGTACGAAGAACTGACCCAGCGGCATCGGCACCGGCACCATGCCGGGCAGCCGGTGCCGACGCCGGAAGGGCCGCCCCGGAACTCCGGGGCGGCCCTTCCTCGTGGCGTCGAACCGGCGCGGGTCGCCTGACCGGCGCCGGACGTGCCGACCGTGACTAGCGCGAGCGCTTCGCGAGCCGCTCGACGTCGAGCAGGATCACGGCACGCGCCTCCAGACGCAGCCATCCGCGGCCGGCGAAGTCGGCGAGCGCCTTGTTGACCGTCTCCCGGGAGGCGCCGACGAGCTGCGCCAGCTCCTCCTGGGTGAGGTCGTGCACGACGTGGATGCCCTCCTCGGACTGCACGCCGAAGCGGCGCGACAGGTCCAGGAGCGCGCGGGCGACGCGGCCCGGCACGTCGGAGAAGACCAGGTCGGACATCTGGTCGTTGGTCTTGCGCAGGCGCCGGGCCACGGCGCGCAGCAGGGCGCTGGCGACCTCGGGGCGCGCGTTGAGCCACGGCTGGAGGTCGTTGTGGCCGAGGCCCAGCAGCTTGACCTCGGTCAGCGCCGTCGCGGTGGCCGTGCGCGGACCCGGGTCGAACAGGGACAGCTCGCCGATCAGCTCACCGGGGCCCAGGACGGCGAGCATGTTCTCGCGGCCGTCGGGAGAGGTGCGGTGGAGCTTCACCTTGCCCTCGGTGACCACGTAGAGCCGATCGCCCGGGTCGCCTTCGTGGAAGAGCGCGTCGCCACGGGCGAGCGTCACTTCACTCATCGAGGCGCGGAGCTCCGCGGCCTGCTCGTCATCGAGCGCCGCGAAGAGCGGGGCGCGCCGCAGAACGTCGTCCACGAGTTCTCTCCTATGTCGACCTGCTCAGGGAGTCTGGTCCCATGATGCCGGACGGTAAAACAGTGCGATCAATCACAACAAGTTTGACGCACTGGTACGCGTGTCCGTACGGCAGGGCCCCGATTGGGTCGTGATCGCTCGTGCCCGGGGCAGATGTCCGTGCGGGCGCTTAGGCTGGCCGGGTGTCCAATTCGCCGGTGAGAGCGCAGGCCAAGGGGGCCGGGAGAGTGTCCGGGGAACAGAATTCCGCTGTGGGCGAACACGTGTCGCCTTCATCCGCACAACCGGCAAAAGCCGCAAAGCGGACGTCATCGCGCACGCGTCGCTCCTCGGCGGAGCCCGCACCCGCACCCGCAGGCCCGACCGCGAAGGCGGCCAAGCCCGCGAAGGCGGCCAGGACGGCCAAGGCGGCCACGACGGCCAAGGCAGCCGAACCCGCGCAGGGAGCGAAGCCCGCCAAGGCGGCGAAGCCCGCCAAGCCCGCCAAGCCCGCGAAGGCGGCCGAGGCCGTCGAGGCGACGCCCGCCGCCGGGCCCGCGCGCCGGACCGGCAAGCCGGAGTCGCGGCTGGCCATGGTGCGCAGGGCGCGGCGGATCAACCGGGAGCTGGCCGAGGTGTATCCGTACGCCCATCCCGAGCTTGATTTCCGCAACCCGTTCGAGCTGCTCGTGGCGACCGTGCTGTCCGCCCAGACGACCGACCTGAGGGTCAACCAGACGACCCCCGCGCTGTTCGCCAAGTACCCGACCCCCGAGGACCTGGCCGCCGCCGTGCCCGAGGAGCTGGAGGAGCTGATCCGGCCCACCGGGTTCTTCCGGGCGAAGGCGAGGTCCCTGCTGGGCCTGTCCAAGGCGCTGCGGGATGACTTCGGCGGCGAGGTCCCCGGCCGCCTGCAGGACCTCGTCACGCTCCCCGGGGTCGGCCGCAAGACGGCCAACGTCGTCCTCGGCAACGCCTTCGGCGTCCCGGGCATCACCGTCGACACCCACTTCGGCCGTCTCGTGCGCCGCTGGAAGTGGACCGAGCAGGAGGACCCGGAGCGGGTCGAGGAGGAGATCTGCTCGATCTTCCCGAAGTCCGAGTGGACCATGCTCTCGCACCGCGTGATCTTCCACGGCCGCCGTATCTGCCACTCCCGCAAGCCCGCCTGCGGCGCCTGCCCGATCGCGCCCCTGTGCCCGTCGTACGGCGAGGGCGAGACGGACCCCGAGAAGGCCGCGAAGCTCCTGAAGTACGAGAAGGGCGGCCTGCCGGGCCAGCGTCTGGCACCGCCGCCGGACTACCCGGGCCGGCCGGCGCCCCCGCTCGGCGCCGGTGACGAGGAGTGACGTCACCCGAAGGCATGAGGAAGCGGCGGAACGAACCAGTGACCGGAACGCGTTGGAAGAGCCGGGGGTGCCTATGACGCGCGCGAGACAGGATGCCGGACACCCGGCGCGGACGCGGACGGCCGTGGCCGTCAGCGACGAAGGGCTGCCCGACTGGCTGCTGCCCGTGGCCCGCGCGGCGCGCACCATCGCGCCCGAGCAGCTCAGCCGCTTCCTGCCGCCCGAGTCCGGTGGCCGCCAGGCCGCCGTCCTCATCCTCTTCGGCGAGGGCGAGCGCGGCCCCGAGCTGCTCCTCATGGAGCGCGCCGGCAGCCTGCGTTCCCACGCCGGCCAGCTCTCCTTCCCCGGCGGCGCGCTCGACCCCGAGGACGGTGACCCGGACACCACCGGGCCGCTGGCCGCGGCGCTGCGCGAGGCCGAGGAGGAGACGGGCCTCGACCCCGCCGGCGTGCAGATCTTCGGCGTGCTGCCGCGCCTCTACATCCCGGTGAGCGGATTCATCGTCACACCGGTCCTCGGCTGGTGGCGCTCCCCGAGCCCCTTCCGCGCCGTCGATCCCGCCGAGACCGCCCGGGTCTTCACCGCCCCCGTGGCGGATCTCACGGATCCGGCCAACCGTGCGACGACCGTCCACCCGAGTGGCCACCGCGGCCCGGCATTCCTGGTCGAATCCGCACTCGTGTGGGGTTTCACGGCCGGTGTGATCGACCGCATCCTGCACTTCGCCGGGTGGGAGCGTCCGTGGGACCGGACCAAGCAGGTCCCGCTCGACTGGCGCGCATGACAGGCTGAAGGCCCTGTTCCGAGGCCGGTCGGGGTGACCGGAGACGAATCTGCGAGGCTAATGACGGTGAACGTGCTGGACATCCTGTTGCTGCTCGCCGCCGTGTGGTTCGCGATCGTCGGTTACCGCCAAGGCTTCGTCGTCGGAATCCTCTCGGTGATCGGCTTCCTCGGCGGCGGTCTCGTCGCGGTCTACCTCCTGCCCCTCGTGTGGGGGCCGCTGACCGACGACGCGAAGGTCTCCACGACCGTCGCGATCGGTGCCGTCGCGATCGTCATCGTCTGTGCCTCGGTGGGGCAGGCCTTCACCACCCACCTCGGGAACAAGCTGCGCCGGTACATCACCTGGTCGCCCGCCCGCGCCCTGGACGCCACCGGCGGCGCACTGGTCAACGTGGTGGCGATGCTGCTGGTCGCCTGGCTGATCGGCTCCGCCCTCGCCGGTACGTCCTTGCCGACACTCGGCAAGGAGGTCCGCAACTCCAAGGTGCTGCTCGGTGTCTCCCGCGTGATGCCCACCGAGGCGTCCACCTGGTTCGCCGACTTCTCCTCCGTCCTGGCGCAGAACGGATTCCCGCAGGTCTTCAGCCCGTTCGCCAACGAGCCCATCACCGAGGTCCGCCCGCCCGACCCGGCGCTCGCCAACAGCCCGGTGGCCGCCCGCGCCCAGAAGTCCATCGTCAAGGTCGTCGGTACGGCCCCCGGCTGCGGCAAGGTCCTGGAAGGGACCGGCTTCGTCTTCTCGGAGCGCCGTGTGATGACCAACGCCCATGTCGTGGGCGGCGTCGACGAGCCGACCGTCCAGATAGGCGGACAGGGCAAGCTGTACGACGCCAAGGTCGTCCTGTACGACTGGCAGCGCGACATCGCCGTGCTGGACGTACCGGACCTGAAGGCGACCCCGCTGCAGTTCACCGACACCGACGCGGCCAGCGGGGACAGCGCCATCGTCGCCGGCTTCCCGGAGAACGGCGCGTACGACGTCCGCTCGGCGCGCGTCCGCGGGCGCATCAACGCCGAGGGCCCGGACATCTACCACCACGGCGAGGTGCGCCGCGATGTGTACTCGCTCTTCGCGACCGTCCGCCAGGGCAATTCCGGCGGGCCGCTCCTCACCCCGGACGGGAAGGTCTACGGCGTGATCTTCGCGAGGTCACTGGACGACGTGAACACCGGGTACGCCCTGACGGTCGACGAGATCCGCGAGGACATCACGCGCGGCCGCACCGCGAACCAGCAGGTCGACAGCCAGAGCTGCGCGCTGTGAGCGGCCGGGGCGGTCAGTCGCGGGTGTGACGCAGCCGCGCCGAGACCCAGCGGGCCCGTCGGCGCAGGATGCGGGGGATCCCCAGGTGCGGATCCGGCCCCTGACCGCCCTGTGGCCCGTTCCTCTGGGGGTTCGGCGCGGGGGCCGAGGCGGAGCGGCGGTTGCGTGCTGCGTCAGCGTAGTCGTGCGTCCAGCCCATACCCCGACGTCTGCCCGGGCCCCAAGGTCGGTAACCGCCCCGCGGGCCGCCAATTGGCCTATGCGGGCGGCATTTGGCTGTTCGTAGGACAACCGTTCAATCCGATTTCCAGTGTTCTGTACCGGGCGGCAACCGGCCGCCCGCCGGTCACCGTTCGTCCGGCACCGGTGTCACCGCCGGTCAGCGGTCCGTCGGCGGCCCGCCGACCGCCGGTCACCGGTCCGGCTCGGGGTCCTTGAGCCAGTTGATGAGTTCGGCCGAGAACGCCACCGGGTCCTCCTCGTGCGGGAAGTGACCGAGCCCGTCGAACAGCCGCCAGCGGTACGGCGCTTCGACGTACTCGCCCGACCCCGCCGCGCTGCGCGTACGCATCGCCGGGTCCAGGGAGCCGTGCAGGTGCAGCGTCGGCACCCGCACCGGCCGCTTCATACGCCGGTTGAACTGCAGGCCGTCCGGCCGCGCCATCGACCGCACCATCCACCGGTACGGCTCGATCGAGCAGTGCGCCGTCGAGGGAATGGTCATCGCCCGGCGGTAGACGTCGATGGCCTCCTCGTCCGGCCCGTCCGCACCCGGCCCCGACCAGTCCCGGATCAGCCGGCCCACCAACGCGGCGTCGTCCGCCACCAGCTGACGCTCCGGCAGCCACGGACGCTGGAAGCCCCACACGTACGAACCGGCGCGCGTCTGCGCGAAGTCGGAGAGCATCGCCGAGCGCCACCTGCGCGGATGCGGCATCGACGAGACCGCCAGCCGGCGCACCAGCTTCGGCCGCATCACCGCGGCCGTCCACGCCAGGTATCCACCCAGGTCGTGCCCGACGAGCGCCGCGTCCGGCTCGCCCAGCGACCGCACCACGCCCGTGATGTCCAGGGCCAGGTTCGCCGGGTCGTAACCGCGCGGCGTACGGTCGCTGCCGCCCACGCCCCGCAGATCCATCGCGACCGCCCGGAATCCGGCGTCGGCGAGCGCGGTCAGCTGGTGGCGCCATGTCCACCAGAACTGCGGGAAGCCGTGCAGCAGCAACACCAGCGGCCCGTCGCCCAGCTCCGCGATGTGGAAGCGGGCCCCATTGGCGGCGACGTCCCTGTGTGTCCAGGGCCCATCGATCCGTACGGGACTGCCGGTGCTGCTTTCAGGGACGGTCATGCAGACGAGCGTGCCACACCCTCGGCCTCGCCCTTGACCGGAAGGGCGGGACGAACCGGACCACCCGGCGCCTCGGAACGCGGGTGGGGCTTGGCGTTGCCGAGCACCGCGGCCGTCCGCTTCGCCGAAGCGATGGACCGCTCCGGCGGCTTGACCTTCTTGAACTTGCTCACCGCCAGCCCCGCCAGCAGCCCCGCCAGCACGAGGTACGCGCTTCCCACGATCAGGAACGACCACGCCAGGCCGAGCCCCAGATTGTGGATGCCGTACGCCGCGGCGAAGCTGAGCACCGGCAGCGAGAAGAGCGCGAACACCCCCGCGATGCTGAAGGCGGCACCGCCCATCGCGCCCCGCTTGACGTCCTGTCGCAGTTCGGCCTTGGCCAGCGCGATCTCGTCGTGCACCAGCGCGGACAGCTCGGTGGTCGCCGAGGCGACCAGCTGGCCGAGGCTGCGGTCCGTGCCAGCTGCGCCGAATGCACCGTTGCCGGCGGGGTCGCTCATCGTGTCGCTCCCTCATCTCTCCTACGGTCCGACCTCAGATCATGCCGGACCGTCGCCGTCCCCGCGCGGTCCCCCCGCCACTTCGGCCGCGCCGCCGTCCCGCGCTGCGGCTCCCGTACCGCCGTTCTCTCCGCCTCCCGCCGCGTTCTCCGCCGCGTTCCCGGCTCCGCCGGCGGGGCGGCCGGCGGCGGCCCGGCGCCGGTGCTCGGCGGCCTTCCGCTCGTACAGTTCCGCCATCCTCAGGTGGTACGCGGGGTCCCCGTCCTCGTAGATGTCGGGGACGCCGCTGAGGTCCTCGTCCCGCTCCTCCTCCGCGAGCAGCGCCTGGTACCGGCGGACCCGCAGCTTCAGCAGGACCGAAGCCAGTACGGCGGCGATGAGCGAGCCCATCAGGACCGCGGCCTTGACCTCGTCGGTCTGCGCCGGGTCCCCGGCGAAGGCGAGCTCGCCGATCAGCAGCGAGACGGTGAAGCCGATCCCGGCGAGGGTGGCGACGGCGAAGAGGTCGGCCCACTCCAGGTCCTCGTTCAGTTCCGCCCGGGTGAGGCGGGCCGTCAGCCACGTACCGCCGAAGATGCCGACGGCCTTGCCGACCACCAGACCGAGCACCACACCGAGGGTCACGGGACGGCTGAAGACATGGCCCAGCGCCTCGCCGGAGACCGACACGCCCGCCGAGAACAGCGCGAACAGCGGTACGGCCAGGCCCGCCGACACCGGCCGCACCAGGTGCTCGATGCGCTCGCCGGGGGAGTACGCCTCGCCCTCGCGGCGGACGCAGCGCAGCATCAGGCCCATGGCGACGCCGGCGATGGTGGCGTGGACGCCGCTGTTGTACATCAGGCCCCAGATGACCAGCGCCAGCGGCACGTACACGTACCAGCCGCGCACCCCCTTGCGCACCAGCAGCCAGAAGACGGCCAGCCCGGCGACGGCGCCGCCGAGCGCGGCGAAGTTCAGCTCGCCCGTGAAGAAGACCGCGATGATCAGGATCGCGAAGAGGTCGTCGACGACGGCCAGGGTGAGCAGGAAGGCGCGCAGCGCGGACGGCAGCGAGGTGCCGATGACGGCGAGCACGGCGAGCGCGAAGGCGATGTCCGTGGCGGTGGGCACGGCCCAGCCGTCCAGGGATCCGCCGCCGGCGGTGTTGACCACGACGTACACGAGAGCCGGGGCGACCATGCCGCAGAGCGCGGCGACCACCGGCAGGGCGGCGGCCTTCGGATCGCGCAGCTCGCCCGCGACCAGCTCGCGCTTCAGCTCGACGCCGGCGACGAAGAAGAAGATCGCGAGCAGACCGTCGGCCGCCCAGTGCTGGACGGAGAGGTCCAGACCGAGCGCCGCCGGGCCCAGATGGAAGTCCCGTACCGTCTCGTAGCCCGCGCTGAGGGGGCTGTTCGCCCAGACGAGGGCGGCGACGGCGGCCAGCAGGAGCAGGACACCGCCGACCGTCTCGGTCCGCAGCGCCTCCGCGAGGAACGTCCGCTCGGGGAAGGGCAGCCGGTCGAGGAATTTCCGTGCGGAGGACGGCTGGTGCTGGGGCGCGGCCACGGGCGGGGACCTCCAGGGCGGTTCACGGGCAGGACGGCGTACCTGCCGACCAGACTTCCCGGCGCACCCTGAGTTCTTGTCGCTTTGTTGACGTTTTCCCCACCCTACCCGGCATACGGCGGGGGCACCCGGCGCACGGTGACGCCGGGTGCCCCCGATGACGGCGGTGAGGCCGGTGTCAGTCCTCGCTGGAGGCGGTGGGCAGCTGGGACTGGATCAGGTCCATGACGGACGAGTCGGTGAGGGTGGTGACGTCACCGAGCTGCCGGTTCTCCGCCACGTCGCGCAGCAGACGCCGCATGATCTTTCCGGACCGGGTCTTGGGCAGTTCGGCGACCGGCAGGATCCGCTTCGGCTTGGCGATCGGGCCGAGCGTGGCGCCCACGTGGTTGCGCAGGTCGGTGACGAGGGCGTCGTCCTCGCTGGCCGTACCGCGCAGGATGACGAACGCCACGATCGCCTGGCCGGTCGTCTCGTCGGCCGCGCCGACCACCGCCGCCTCGGCGACCTTGGGGTGCGAGACCAGCGCGGACTCGACCTCGGTCGTGGAGATGTTGTGGCCGGAGACCAGCATGACGTCGTCGACGCGGCCCAGCAGCCAGATGTCGCCGTCGTCGTCCCGCTTGGCGCCGTCACCCGCGAAGTACTTGCCGTCGAACCGGGACCAGTAGGTGTCGATGAACCGCTGGTCGTCGCCCCAGATGGTGCGCAGCATCGAGGGCCACGGCTCGGTGAGGACCAGGTAGCCGCCTCCGCCGTCGGGCACCTCGTTCGCCTCGTCGTCCACGACGGTGGCGGAGATGCCGGGCAGCGGCCGCTGCGCCGATCCGGGCTTCGTCTCCGTGACACCGGGCAGCGGGGAGATCATCATCGCGCCGGTCTCGGTCTGCCACCAGGTGTCCACGATGGGGGTCCGGCCGGCGCCGATGTTCTCCCGGTACCAGATCCACGCCTCGGGGTTGATCGGCTCGCCGACCGACCCGAGCACGCGCAGGCTGCTCAGGTCGAACTTGGCGGGGATGTCGTCGCCCCACTTCATGAACGTCCGGATGGCGGTCGGGGCGGTGTAGAGGATCGTGACGCCGTACTTCTGCACGATCTCCCAGAACCGGCCCTGGTGCGGGGTGTCGGGTGTGCCCTCGTACATCACCTGCGTCGCGCCGTTGGCCAGCGGCCCGTACACGATGTAGGAGTGGCCCGTCACCCAGCCGATGTCGGCGGTGCACCAGTAGACGTCGGTCTCCGGCTTGAGGTCGAAGACGGCGTGGTGCGTGTAGGCCACCTGGGTGAGGTAGCCGCCGGAGGTGTGCAGGATGCCCTTGGGCTTACCCGTGGTGCCCGACGTGTAGAGGATGAAGAGCGGGTGCTCCGCGTCGAACGCCTCGGGGGTGTGCTCGGTGGACTGCCGGCCGACGATGTCGTCCCACCACACGTCCCGGCCCTCGGCGAACGCGGTGTTTTGGCCGGTGCGGCGGACCACGAGCACGTGCTCGACCTGCGGGCACTTGGTCAGGGCCTCGTCGATGGCGGGCTTGAGCGCGGAGGGCTTCCCGCGGCGGTACCCGCCGTCGGCGGTGATGACCAGCTTGGCGTCGGCGTCCTGGATGCGGGACGCGACGGCGTCGGCCGAGAAGCCGCCGAAGACGACCGAGTGCGCGGCGCCGATGCGGGCGCAGGCCAGCATCGCGATGGCGGCCTCGGGGATCATCGGCATGTACACCGCGACCCGGTCACCCTTACGGACGCCCAGTTCGGTCAGCGCGTTGGCCGCCTTGGAGACTTCGTCCTTGAGCTCGGCGTAGGTGAGGGCGCGGCTGTCGCCGGGCTCGCCCTCGAAGTGGATGGCGACCCGGTCGCCGTGGCCGGCCTCGACATGGCGGTCCACGCAGTTGTACGCGACGTTGAGCTTGCCGTCGGCGAACCACTTGGCGAAGGGCGGGTTCGACCAGTCGAGGGTCTCGGTCGGCTCGGTGGCCCAGCTGAGCCGGCGTGCCTGCTCGGCCCAGAAACCGAGCCGGTCCGCCTCGGCCTGCTCGTACGCGGCCGCCGTCACGTTGGCGTTCGCGGCCAGCTCGGCGGGCGGAGCGAACCGCCGCTCCTCCTTCAGAAGGTTGGCCAAGCTCTCGTTGCTCACGGCATCTCCCATTCCCAGGGCGTCCGATGTGTCCCAGCCCATAGCTCATCAGCCAGGCACCCGGGATGACAAGGGTTTCCCGAGCATTGGTTTAGACCTGTCCCGCCCTGCCATGGGGTCCCTCCCGCACCGCCTGTACGCAGCGGGAAGGGTGTGGCTCCTCCTCCGCGGGCGGTGCGCAGCAGGAGCCACGACGACTTGCACGGACGGCACCCCGGGATGGTTCACGGGTCGGGCGTGTCGGCCGCCCCGACCGGCCGACCGGTTGACCGTGCCGGCCGACTGACCGCCGACCGCCCTGCCCGACCGACCGGATCGACGCCCGACCGGCCGGGCCCCGGTCGCGGGACCGGCCGGCCGGGTCGGGTTCACGCAGCGGCTTCCTCCCGTGAGGCGGGTGTCACGCGCTCGAAGACCTCGTCGATCCCGTCGGAGCCCGACAGCAGGTACGCCTGCGCCTCCCCGACGTCGAAGTACATCCCGTGCAGCTCCAGGGTGCCCTCGGCGAGGCGTCGCGCCACCGACTCGTGCGCCTTCAGGTGCTCCAGCTGCTGGACCACGTTGGTCAGGCACAGCTGCTCGACCGCGTCGGCCGGCAGACGGCCCGACAGCCGGGCCCACGTGCGGTGCTTGCTCTTCATCCGGTCCACACTCGGCAGCCCGTGCCGCAGCCAGCGCCGCAGGGGGGTCGGCGGGAGGCTCGGAGCGGTGTTGAGCAGGGCGTGCATCGCCCCGCAGCCGGAGTGGCCGCACACGGTGATCGACTGCACCTGCAGCACGTCCACCGCGTACTCGATGGCGGCCGCCACCGAATCGTCCCCGGCCTCCTCACCGGGGAGCGGGACCAGGTTGCCCACGTTCCGCACGGTGAACAGGTCACCCGGCCCGCTCGCCGTGATCATGCTGGTGACCAGGCGGGAGTCGGAACACGTCAGGAAGAGCTGCGAAGGCTGCTGCCCCTCCCGCGCGAGCCGCGCCAGTTCGTCCCGTACCAGCGGAGCGGTGTTGCGCTGGAACGAGCTGAGCCCGCTGGCCAGACGTCCGGTCGCCGGCTCGGGCTGCTCCGCGGACGGGTGCTCACCGCAGTGGTGGTTGCGCCAGGGCGTCCACGGCCGGCAGCAGGCGTGCGCGCTGCCGTCGCTCTCGCCGATGCGGCCGCCGGAACGGCCGGTGATCTCGACCTGACCGCCCCGCGTCAGGTGCGTCATCTGCCAGTCCTGCAGCGTCTCGAAGGCGGCGTGGTCCATGAAGGAGCCGTCCAGCTCGACGGTCACGTACGCACCCTGGGGGATCTGGTGCAGCGCCCGGCTCAGCCGGGGCACCGCCAGGAAGGTCAGCTGGCCGCGCACCCGCACGTGGTGGGTGTTGTCCCGCTCTTCGATGGAGATGCGGGTCTTCGACAGCCGGTGCATCGCCAGGACCGTGGCCATCACGATGCCGAGCGCCACGCCTTCGAGGATCCCGATGAGGACGACGCCGGTGATGGTCACCGCGTAGACGGCCACCTCGCGGTGGCGGGTGACGCTGCGGATGTGCGTGATGCTGACCATCTGGATGCCCACGACCATCACGAGCGCGGCGAGCGCGGGCAGCGGGATCAGGTCCAGGACGGGGACGAGGAAGAGCGCGGCGAGCACCACCCACAGGCCGTGCAGCATGGTGGAGTTGCGGCTGACCGCGCCCGCCGACACATTGGCGACGCTGCGCACCGCGACCCCGGCGACCGGCAGGCCGCCCAGCGCGCCGGAGACGATGTTCGCCGCGCCCTGCCCGGCGAGCTCCCGGTCCAGGTCGGAACGGGGCACGTGGACCTTGGGCTCCTTGCGCGCGGCCACCAGCTTGTCGACCGCGACGGCGGACAGCAGCGACTGGACGCTGGTGACGAGCGTGATCGTCAGCACGCCCGCGGCGATGCCGAGGACCGGCCCCTCCGGCAGCCCGGGCAGTGCGTGACTGCTCCACGAGGGCAGGTCCACGCGCGGCACGGTCATCCCGGCGGCGACGGCCAGGAGGGTCGCCGCGGCGACCGCGGCGAGCGCCGCGGGCACCTTCCGCACCATCTGCCCGGTCCGGCCCGGGATCCGCGGCCACAGCAGCAGCAGGGCGATGGTGAGCGCGCTCACGGCAAGCGCGGCCAGGTGCGGATCGGCCAACTGGGCCGGCAGCCCGCGGACGTTGGCGAGGGCGGAGCTCTGCGGTGTGCCGCCGAGGACGACATGGAGCTGCGCCAGGGCGATGGTGGTGCCGATGCCCGCGAGCATCCCGTGCACGATCGCGGGGGAGACGGCGAGCGCCGAGCGGGCCACCCGCAGCGCGGACAGGCCCAGTTGGCCGAGCCCGGCGAGGACGGTGATGGCGCAGGTGGTGCGCCAGCCGAAGGTGTGGATCAACTCGGCCGTCACCACGGTCAGTCCGGCGGCGGGGCCGCTGACCTGGAGCGGTGAGCCGCCGAGCCGGCCGGCGACGAGGCCCCCGACGGCGGCGGCCACCAGGCCGGCCTGGAGGGGCGCGTCGGTGGCGAGCGCGATGCCGAGGGAGAGCGGCAGCGCGATGAGGAAGACGGCGATGGAGGCGGAGACGTCCGTGCCGGCGATGCGGAACCGCTCCGCGCGCGGGAACCGGCTGCCGCCGGGCGGACTGTGGGGGCGCTGCAGTGGGGGTGTGTCGTGGGTCGTGCGGGTCGAACGACCGGAGCGGGTCAGGCGTGGGGGAATACAGGCGGTCATGGTTCCCATGTCCTCCGGGGCGGCGCGGTCGCGGTACGTGCGATTCGAACGAACGTGTGGGGGTCGCGGCCGTGGGTCACGGCGGCCGTGGGTGAACGGCATGGAACGGCACCGAGTAGAAGCTTTGCCAACTGTCAGTAAATGGATCGTAATGCAGAGTAAAGATTGAGGCATGACTTCCGGAGCAAATGGGGCAGCATTTCACTCGATACGGTGATTAATCGTTCTAGTGCGGCTTGTCACATATTCATCTTCACGCCCGTGGTGCGAGGTTGACGGCGCTCGCAGCACACCCCCGGAAGCAGAGAAGGGCGGGCGGAAGAATGGCCGTCACCAAAAGGTTCACTGTCGGCGCGACCGTGGCCGCGGCCGCGACCGCGGCGGCGATGGTCGCGGGGCTGACGGGATGCGGTTCCGGCGACGACGCCGCCCGTACCCCCGGGGCGAGCGGCCCCAAGAAGGTCGCGGGTCCCCAGAACGCCGTCCGCCTGATCGGCGACGGTTCCACCGCCTTCACCGGCGCACAGCCGGGCCTGCTCAAGCCGCAGCGCCTGAAGCCGGGCGAGCGGCCGCCGCAGTTCGTCGTCTTCTCCTGGGACGGCGCCGGCGAGGACAGCCAGAAGCTCTTCTCCCACTTCCGCAAGGTGGGCAAGAAGTACGGCGCGACGATGACGTACTTCCTCAGCGGTGTCTACCTGCTGCCGGAGGACAAGGCCGACCTCTACGACCCGCCCGGACACGCCCCGGGCCGCTCGGACATCGGCTTCAACGACCGCGAAGGCATCCGTGACACCGTGCGCGAACTGCGCGGCGCCTGGCAGGAGGGCAACGAGGTCGGCACCCACTTCAACGGCCACTTCTGCGGGCCGGAGACCGGCGTGGGCACCTGGTCGGTGGAGGACTGGAAGAGCGAGATCGCCCAGGCCAAGGCCTTCGTCAAGAACTGGAAGACCAACGCGGGCCTGAAGGGGGAGCAGCCGCTGCCCTTCGACTACGACAAGGAGCTCATCGGCGCCCGCACCCCCTGCCTGGAAGGCCGGGACAACCTCGTGCGCGCCGCGAGCGAACTGGGCTGGCGCTACGACACCAGCGGCATCAACGACCAGATCTGGCCCGAGAAGGAACGCGGCCTGTGGGACCTGGGCCTCCAGATGATTCCCGTCCCCGGACGGCAGTTCGAGACGCTGTCGATGGACTACAACTTCATGGTCAACCAGTCGGGCACCACCAAGGGCTCGTCCTCCATGCACGACTACTGGGGGAACCAGTTCCGCGACGGCATGGTGCAGGCCTTCGACCGCGCGTACAACGGCAACCGGGCGCCGCTGATCATCGGGAACCACTTCGAGTCCTGGAACGGCGGTACGTACATGCGTGCCGTCGAGGAGACCATCGCGCACGTCTGCGTCAAGAAGGAGGTGCGCTGCGTGTCCTTCCGGCAGCTCGCGGACTGGCTGGACGCCCAGGACCCCGCCGTCCTGGCGAAGCTGCGGACCCTGAAGGTGGGTCAGGCACCGCAGGCCGGCTGGGCGGAGTTCCTCGCGGCCGAGCCGGCCCGCCCTGCGGCCTCACCGGTCAAGCAGGCTGAGCGGCACTGAGCCCCTCGCGGAGCACGAAGGCGGGGTCGACCTGGGCCGCCAGGTCGGCACCCGTCTTCGCGTTCCCCCAGCTCTCCGCGTTCTTCAGGTGGAAGTGCACCATCTGCCGCGTGTAACGCTCCCAGTCGCGGCACCGGTACGACTCGTCCACGGCGCGTCGCAGCCTCCGCAGCGCCTCCCGGTTGTTCTCCTCCAGCAGCGCGAACGCCGTTGGGCGGCCCTTCTCCATCGCCCGCACCCAGTCGGAGTGGCCGACCGTCACGAGCAGGTCGTCCCCGACCTCCTCCCGCAGGAAGGCCACGTCGTCCTCGCCCTGCACCTTGTTGCCGACGACACGGACCGCGACCCCGAAGTCCCGGGCGTACTCCTTGTACTGGCGGTATACGGACACGCCCTTGCGCGTCGGCTCGGCCACCAGGAAGGTCATGTCGAAGCGGGTGAACATGCCGGAGGCGAACGAGTCGGAGCCGGCCGTCATGTCGACGACGACGTACTCGTCCGGGCCGTCGACCAGGTGGTTGAGGCACAGCTCCACCGCCCCGACCTTCGAGTGGTAGCAGGCCACCCCGAGGTCCGTCTCGGTGAAGGGGCCCGTCGCCATCAGCCGGATCTCCCCGTCGTCCAGCCGCACGGAGCGGGCGCACGCGTCGTAGACGGGGTTGTCCTCACGGACCCGCAGCAGGCGCGAGCCCTCACCGGGCGGGGTCGTCTTGATCATCGTCTCGGCGGACGCGATCCGGGGGTTGGCGCCCCGCAGGTACTCCTTGATCAGGGGGAGGTGCGCTCCCATGGCGGGGAGCGCGGCGGCCTGCGCCTCGTCCAGGCCGAGCGCTGCCCCGAGGTGCTGGTTGATGTCGGCGTCCACGGCGATGACAGGTGCGCCGGTGGCGGCGAGATGGCGGATGAAGAGCGAGGACAGCGTGGTCTTGCCGCTGCCGCCCTTCCCGACGAAAGCGATCTTCATGTTCAGGTAGCGTAGCGGTGCGTCACGCCTCCGTGGCTGCATGTCGTCAACAGGTATGAGGAACGCCACTCCGCCGTGGGGCCGCAGCGCCGGACGCGTAGCCTCGCTACTTATGAGTACGAGTGCCTCTGACCCGCTGGCCGCCCTGGGTGCGCTGCCGGGCGTGCCCGATGCCGTGGAGTCCGTACGCAAGGCCGTCGACCGGGTCTACGGACACCGCGTGATGCGCCGCCGCAGCAACGAGATCACCTCCGAGGCGGCGCTGCGCGGCGCACGCGGTTCGGCGGCGCTCTCGGGTGCCGACTGGGCGCTGGAGGAGGTGCGCCGGCGCACCGACTTCGGTGGTGACCCGGAGGCCCGGACGGTGGGAGCGGCCCTCCGCCTCGGTGCGGAGGCCGGCCAGCTGCTGTCCATCTGGCGGCAGTCCCCGCTGCGCGTGCTGGCCCGGTTGCACCTGGTGGCCGCGGGTGACCCGGGCGAGGTGCGCGCCGCGGCGGACCGGACGGGCGCGGCGGACGCGGTGGGTCGGCCCCGCCAGGACGGCGAGGGCGTCGACGAGCCCCTCATCCGGGCGCCGCTGCCGGACGCCTCCGAGGTGGCCGGACGGCTCGAGGGCCTGTCGGAGCTGATCGTGGCCGGTACGTCGGCCCCGGCGCTCGTCACGGCCGCGGTCGTGCACGGCGAACTGCTGGCGCTGCGCCCCTTCACCACGTACAGCGGTCTGGTGGCGCGCACGGCCGAGCGCATCGTGCTGATCGGCAGCGGGCTGGACCCGAAGGCGGTCTGCCCCGCGGAGGTCGGGCACGCCGAGCTCGGGCCGGAGGCGTACGTGAGGGCCTTCGACGGCTATCTGTCCGGTACGGCGGAGGGCATGGCGGCGTGGGTCGCGCACTGCGGCCGCGCGGTCGAGCTCGGCGTCCGGGAGTCGACGGCGGTGTGCGAAGCGCTGCAGCGCGGCGCCGCGTGACGCGGGCCCGGGGGGTCTGAACAGGGTTGCGGCGGTACCGCAGAACGGTACCGCCGCTGGCACGTCGGCCGAGTTACCATGCGTCCTCGATATGTGCCCATCAGGCGGGGTTCTTTGCCCGACGCCTGGTGCGGCTGGCCCGTAATCGACGGGTCGACGTCGCGTGGGTGCTCAGCTTCCGTACTGTTCGGTCCGTGGGGCCTTCTTGCTCAACAAGTAATCCTTTCGGATGTCCTCGGTCTCGCGGGCCGTCAACTCCTTTGTACTCCCGTCCGCGGTGAAGCGAAAGTCCTCGTTCCACTTATTTGTTTTCCGGATCAAACAGGGCGGAACCGGGCGGGTGCGGGTGCCCCGGGCCGACCGGGGCGGCCTTGCGTGGCTACGCGGACTGGCGGCGCCTGTTGGCGTACCAGACGAGTCCGGCCGTGGCCGCCGCCGCACCCACCGCGGCCGCCGCGACCAGCGCCGGGCGGGGCGGCATCCGGAACTCGGGCAGGCGCTGCTTGAGTCGCACCGGACGGGTGAAGACCAGAACCGGCCATCCGCGGGCCAGTGCCTCGCGCCGCAGGGCCCGGTCCGGGTTCACCGCGTAGGCGTGCCCGACGGCCTCCAGCATCGGGACGTCGGTGAAGGAGTCGCTGTAGGCGTAGCAGCGCGCCAGGTCGTAGCCCTCCGACTCGGCCAGTGCCCGCACCGCCTCCGCCTTGGTCGGCCCGTACGCGTAGTACTCCACCTCCCCGGTGAAGCACCCGTCGTCGCCGACGACCATGCGCGTCGCCACGACCCGGTCCGCGCCGAGGAGCTCCCCGATCGGCTCGACCACCTCGGCGCCCGACGTGGACACGATCACCACGTCCCGCCCCGCGGCGTGGTGCTCCTCGATGAGCGACGCGGCCTCGTCGTAGATGATCGGGTCGATCAGGTCGTGCAGGGTCTCGGCGACCAGTTCCTTGACCTGCTGGACGTTCCAGCCCTTGCAGAGCGCGGAGAGGTACGCGCGCATCCGTTCCATCTGGTCGTGATCGGCGCCTCCCGCGAGGAACACGAACTGGATGTACGCGGTCCGCAGGACGGCGCGGCGGTTGATCAGGCCGCCTTGGTAGAAGGACTTGCTGAAGGTCAGCGTCGATGACTTCGCAATGACCGTCTTGTCCAGGTCAAAGAAGGCTGCTGTGCGCGGCAAGGAGTGGTTTTCCACGAGGCTGAGCATAGGTGCCCGCCATTCGGCGTACGCTGGGGCGTGTGGGTTTGCCTGAGAGGGCTCTCGGGTACACCATGGAAGTCACGGATCGTTCGCGACCGTGCTAACCCGGTCCGACTCCTCCCCCCCCCGAGTCGGCCGGAGAGACGACCCCCGCTCTCCCCCCCGGCGGGGGTCGTCGCATGTCCGGGCGCGTTTTCGCCCGCTGCTGACAGCCGGATCCGATCAATCCGCCCTCCTCGGTGCCCTGTTCGCGCCGGCCTTCGACGCGAGTCGTTCGTCACTCAGCGTAGCGGATGTGCTGCGCTCCGGAAGTCGCTGGTTTGGGCTACCGCGATATACACAAGCGGCGGGTTGTCCACAGTTTTCCACCAAGATCCACTTCATTTCGGGAAGTCGTGCACCGTGATTCCGGCCGCGAAGTCCGCGGCACACCGGAATCGCAGATCTCTCCATCTCGTGCGTACGCCGTCGAAGGTGACGCCGGGGTCGTGGGGAGAGTCCGCGAACACCCGGCGAACGCCCGGCGAATCTGCGTCCGCGGAAGCCCGCGCATGCGCAGGCCGGTCCGCCCGTGGAACCGCGGGCGAGGACAGGAACAGGGGGAGAGTCATGGCTGGATCCCACACGACATCCGACCGGGGCCGCGAGACCGAGGAGCGGCGCGCCGGACCCCTCATCGTGACGGAGGACGCGGAGCTGCTCGACGACCTGCTGAGGCTGTGCGCGGCGGCCGGCGCGCACCCCGAGGTCCACCACCGCATGCCGGAGCGCCGGGCGAGCTGGGACGCCGCGCCGCTGGTCCTCGTGGGGGACGACGCGGCCGTGCGGTGCCGCGGCGCCACCCGCAGGTCCGGCGTCCTGCTGGTCGGTCGTGACCAGGACGATCCCGCCGTGTGGCGGCACGCCGTGGAGATCGGCGCCGACTGCGTGCTGCGGCTGCCCGACGCGGAGAGCTGGCTCGTCGACCGGATCGCGGACGTCGTCGAAGGCGTCGGGCGCCAGGCCCTGACCGTCGGGGTGCTCGGGGGCAGGGGCGGCGCCGGAGCCTCGACGCTGGCCTGCGCGCTCGCCGTCACGGCGGCTCGCCACGGCCGGCGCACGATGCTCGTGGACGGTGACCCGCTGGGCGGCGGGCTCGACGTCCTGTTGGGCGGCGAGCGGACCGAGGGCCTGCGATGGCCGGATTTCGCCGCGTCGAAGGGCCGGGTCGCCGGCGGCGCGCTGGAGGAGTCCCTGCCCTCGCTGCACGGCCTGCGGGTGCTCAGCTGGGACCGGGGCGACGCCGTGACCATCCCGCCCGAAGCGATGCGCTCGGTCCTGGCGGCCGCCCGCAGACGCGGCGGCGTGGTCGTCATCGACCTGCCGCGCCGGATCGACGAGTCCACCGCGGAGGCGCTGGCACAGCTGGACGTCGGCCTGCTCGTCGTGCCGGGTGAACTGCGTGCCGTCGCGGGCGCCAAACGGGTCGCGTCGATGGCCACGATGATCCTGCGGGACCTCCGGGTCGTGGCGCGCGGACCGTACGCCGCGGGGGTAGACGAGCAATGGGTCGCCGACGTGCTGGAGCTGCCGCTCGCCGGTGAGATGCCGCTGGAACCGGGCCTGATGATCGACCTGGACGCGGGCGTGCCGCCGGGCGACAGCACGCGCAGCCCCCTCGGCAGGTTCTGCACCGCGTTCTGGGACCGCGCGCTCACCGGGGAGGGCGCGTCATGACGGCGGGACTGCTGGAGGCCGTACGGCAGCGGCTCGCCGAGAGCGGCACCGAGCCGACTCCGGCCGGGGTCGCCGCGGCCCTGCGGGCCCAGGGGCGGCTCCTGGGCGACGCGGAGGTGCTGGGTGCCGCGGCGGAGCTGCGGTGCGAACTGGTCGGCACGGGTCTGCTGGAGCCGCTGCTCGCGGACCCCGCCGTGACGGACGTACTGGTGTCGGCGCCGGACAAGGTGTGGGTGGACCGGGGCGCCGGGCTGGAACCGACGGGCGTGGTGTTCCCGGACGCGGCAGCGGTGCGCAGACTGGCGCAGCGGCTCGCGGCGGTGGCCGGTCGGCGCCTGGACGACGCCCGTCCCTGGGTCGACGCGCGGCTGCCGGACGGGACGCGGATGCACGCGGTGCTGCCGCCGGTGGCCGTCGGCTCGACCTGTCTGTCGCTGCGCGTCGTGCGTCCCCGGGCCTTCTCCGTGGGAGAACTGGTCGCTGCGGGGACGGTGCCCCCGGGCGGTGACCGGGTGCTGCGGGCCCTCGTCGACGCCCGGGTGTCGTACCTGGTCAGCGGCGGGACGGGGTCCGGCAACCCCAAGTGGAGTCTAAGACGCCTTTAGCAGGTGATCACCCGCAGTGTTCCCTGTACCGTGCGGCTGGCGTGCTCAACAAGCCGCTGACCTGGTCGTTTCCCCGTTTCGGGAACTAAAGCCGCCGGAGCTGCGAGCTCTCCTTCGAATCTAAGGCGGGCACGGAAGAGCCCCGGCCGGAGGCGCGTCGGGGGGCGCGGCCCGGCCGGGGCGGTCTGGTGCAGTTCATGCTGGTGGGGCAGGGCACCTGTAGTCGGGGCGGAAGCGGTGGGGCGAGCAGGCGATCAGGTACACGCCGAGGTACCGCTGCCCGCTCAGCCACCAGCCGCCGGCCACGTCCTCGCCACCAAGCGCACTGTCCGCGGCACCGCGAACGCGATCTTCAAGAACGTCGCGGTCGTGGTCGTAGGCGAACGCCTCGACGTGCGGGCGGGCCTGCTCGGCCCACCAGGTCGCGGCCTCCTTTGGGTCGGTCCAGGTGCCGCGCACGAGAGAGGGCGGCTTGAGGAGCCAGTGGGCCAACTCCAGCGGCGGGTACGGACTGGACGGGAAGTCGGGGTGTCCGGCGCGGCGGACGCCGTCGCGGACTAGGTGGAGGCCGGAGCCGAGCCACATGTAGCCGTGGTGGTGCATCGTCGTCTCCTCGCCGGCGAGGGCGGCCTCGTTCGGTCGCCCTCGCCTCTGTGCGGACTTCCCTACTGACGGCCGCAGCCCTGGCCGTCGCCACAGCCGCCGGACGGGTTGCCCCCGCCGCCGTCGCTGTCGCCGCGGTCCTCGGGATCGGTCTTGACCTGGTCGATGCGGTATCGCATGGTGACCTCCAGGTGTGCTGTCGGCACGGAGTCCCTCTCCGTGTCGTCGTGCGCACTTGCGTCGGGCCATCCGTCCTTGTGGGTGGCCCACCCGCTCCGGTCGCAGTCCGGCCAAGGCGTCGACCGGGGCGGGGTCTTGCCCACCGCTGCCCGTCGGCTTGGGCAGCGGCAGGAGTCAGCGGTGGAGCAGTGCGTCCGCCGGGGTGAGGTCTGCCGGCGGCACTCCAGGACGGCGCGGCCAACTGGCTCCGGAGTACTCGTGGTGGTGGTCGCCGGGGTGGTGCGGCGCCTGGGTGCAGCACCGGGCAGGCTGCCGCGGGTGAGGCGTCCAGCAGAGGTCCAGGGTGGTCTCACGTGATGCGTAGCTGCGGGCGTTCACCCTGTCCTCCCCGTGGTCCGGGCCGCGGGCGGGGCAAGCAGCCCGTAGAGCGGCGGGACGCCGCGCTGTTCCGCGCAGACCCGGTGGGCAAGCACGGGGTGATCGGGGCCGGAGTTGCTGGCGAGGAGCCGGACGCATACGTCCGCGCCGTCCTCGGGGCAGTAGGCGCAGGGGTTCTCCATCGGGATCCCTCGGGTCCGCGGTGAGTGAAGTGCTACCGACCGTAGGGAGCGCGTGTGCGCGCACTCCAGCGATGTGCAGATCTGTGCGAACACCCGCGTCGTACACGGGTGATGGACGCATTGACGTCTTGACGGTCGCTCTCGTAGCCCCGAATGTGATGCACACAACTGCACAAGCCATCGACGGAGGACGCGATGTCACTACAGTTCATTGGGATCGACCCGAACACTGGCCAGAGCGAGTCCCCGACGGCGTGGGTAGACGAGGAGACCGGCGACATCGTGCTCCAGGGCTACACCGCCGACGACGTCACCCGGGCGCAGTGCATGGCGAACACCGCCCCTGGTCACGCCCAGGTCATCCCCGACCACGAGACCGTGATCCGCATCCCCGTCCGCATGGCGCCGATCCTGAGGGAGGCCTGTGATGCCGCCGAGCGCGCGCAGCTTTGAGGAGCTGCTGAAGACCGCCGAGCGATCGGCCGTGCACCTCGAGATGCGGGACAACTACGGAGTCACCGGAGAGGCCGAGGATTTCGAGAACTGGCGTCGCACTGGACTCCGAGACGTCGACCCTGACTCGGCGTACTGGGCGCCCTGGGTGCGCCTCGTCACGGAGGCTGTCAGCCGCGGCGTCGTCGTGCGGCGGGCTCGCATTGTGTCCGAGCCCGTCACCGACTACATCCGGTACGAGCATGCGGGGACACCGGTCAACCTTCGCGCCGGCGAGCAAGTGCGGTGGCTCCCGCGCCGCCAGGCGTCCAACATCGCCCTGCCCGGAAACGACTTCTGGCTGATTGACGGTCGGCTTGTCCGATGGAACCACTTCACCGGCGACGGCGCATCGGCTGGGCCAGAGGAGACCGAAGACATGGCGGCCGCGAAGTTGTGCGCCTCTGCGTTCGAAGCCGTATGGGAACGGGCCATCCCACACGAGCAGTACCAGATCCGCTAACGGCACAGGACAGGCCAGCCCATGCCCATCTCCCCGTCTTCGTCGGCGCAGGCGGCACGCGAAGTAGTCGCGCGGCGCCTGCGTGACCTCCGCAAGGAGGCAGGGTTGACGGTCACTGAGCTGGCCGAGCGGTGCAACTGGCATCACGCCAAGACCTCTCGCGTCGAGAATGCTCGAACGGCGCCCTCCGCCAAAGACATCAGGTTGTGGTGCGACGCTTGCCGCGTGCCGGACCAGGCCGAAGGGCTCATCGTCCAGTCGCTCAACGCGGAGTCGATGTATAGCGAGTGGCGCCACCAGGTACGCAACGGCCTCAAGCAGATGCAGGACAACCTGGTGTCCTTCTTCCAGGAGACCCAGCTGTTCCGGGTGTACTCCTCGACTCTGGTCCCGGGACTTCTCCAGACAGAGGGCTACGCGGCGGCGGTCCTGCGCGCGGTCGCCGATTTCAGGGAGCTGCCGTCTGACGACAGCGCCGATGCGGCACGGGCCCGGGTCCATCGGTCTCGCATCATTCATGAGCCCGGGCACCGTTTCGTCCTGCTTATGGAGGAAACGGTGCTCTACCACCAGGTCGCCGACACGGACGCTATGGCGGCCCAGCTCGGCTACCTGCTGACTGCCGGTGCGATCCCTTCGGTCTCGCTCGGCATCATCCCGATGTCAACACCGGAGCGGAAGCAGTGGCCGCGCGAGACGTTCCACGTGTACGACGACGCGCTGGTGTCAGTCGAGCTCGCCTCGGCGCAGGTAAAGATCACGCAACCCAGCGAGATCGCTGTGTACCTGAAGGCGTTTGAGCAGCTGCGAAGCATGGCTGTGTACGGCACTCAAGCGAGAGGCCTGATCGTGAAGGCGATCGAAGCCCTCGGATGACCGTGGGCGCACGAAAACGCCCCCTGCCCGGCCCGCAGGCCAGACAGGGGGCGCATCACTCGGGTGACTCTCACACTCCAGTTCGGTCACGCTTCTGTGCACGCAGCACCATGCGGGTGCGCTGCACCATCAGCGCGGCGATCGCCAAGACCACCGCCGTGCGGATACTCCGCAGCACCGCAGCCGGACACCCGTCCGGCCACAGCGCGATGAGCACCGTGTAGGCGAACAGCAGTCCTAGCGCGACACCGACCGCCATCAGGTGGCGGCCTGTCGCCGACCGCCACCATGGCATCCGCACGTGGTACACCACCACGAACGCTCCGCACACCAGAGCCGCCACCCCCGATGCCACCGTGTTGACCCACATGTCCACGCTCATCTCCCTCACTGCGCCCCTCCCTCCAGCGCTGCGCGGATCCGGTCGGCGAAGTGGTTCTCTTCCCGCTCCCGGCGCAGGCGCTGCACCGCGGCCTCCACCAGCGGCCGGCGCTCCTCGGCTTGCTCGCGTGCCGTCCGTGCCCGGTCCAGCGCGCCCTCCGCCTCGCGCTGACCCTGGCTCGGCTCACCGCGGCGGACCAGCCGCCTGATCCACTCGATCACCGGGAGCCACCTCCCCCCGCGGTGCCGGGCGGGGCAGGGAGTTGAGCACCTGATTGCCCAGCCGGGCCATCTCCAGCAGCTCACCCACCTGCTCCCGCTCCGCCTGCCGAGCCGCCTCCGACTCGGTGTGCGCGGCCCGCCAGGTGTCGCGCTCCTCCCGCATGTCCTGGAGTGTGGAGCGGGGTACCAGGCGGCCGGTCAGGATCAGCAGCACGACCAGCGCGAGGAGCGCGGTCGGCCCTGCCTCCGTGACCGGCAGCCCGAAGACCTCAGCGCCCACCGGCGGTCACACGCCCCGCGGCTGGGACCGCGCGGTGATCAGGCTGTCCTGCGCGCGGGCCGAGACACCGGCCGGCTTCCACAGGCCGAAGTGGGCGAGCACACCGGTGGCGAAGGCGACCAGCGCCAGCACGGCCGCCGTGCCGAGGTCGAAGCCGGGGCCCGGGTGGGCGACTTCCACGAGCAGGCCGTTGACGCCGGACAGGGCCAACAGCAGCACTGCCTTCGTGCCGGCGTGGGTGACACGGGTGGTGACCAGGCCGACGAGCACCGGCAGGACGACGCTGATCAGCAGGCCGATCCAGTACGCCGTGTCCAGGGTGACGTTCATGACGGTTCCGTTCTCGGGTAGGGGTGGGGGTTGTGGGTCAGGCGTCCCAGCGCAGGGCGCGCAGGACGCGGCGCTCCACGCGGGCACCGTCGGCGTCCGCGCGGATCTCGACCTTCAGCTGCTCGTCCTTCGTGAGCATGCCGTTCCGTGTGGCCGAGGCGTTCAGCACGCCCTCGGGGCCGATGACGCCGACGTCGATCGGCAGGTCGTGGGACGGGTCGTTCGGCGCGGAGAGCATCAGGTCGTGGAACCGCAGCGTGATCCGGGCGCCCGGCTCGCCGCGGACGGTCGCATACGTCGTGACGGTGTACGTGCAGGGGCCTTGGAGGAGCGCGGTGTCGTCGGCCATGCGCAGCAGCCGGTAGACGTTGGCGTCCAGCTCGGGCCCGCCGGCCTGCGACTCGGTGATGACGGTGGGCATGGCGGGGTCCTCCTTAACGGGGGCGGGCTCGGGGTCCTTGGTCGTCGGCGACTTCGGGCGGGGCGCGCCGGCCTTCACCCACGCGTAGATCGCGTCGCCGGGGCAGGTGGTGGCGTAGCCGTCGCGGTGCCCGCCGAGCCAGTCGCCGGCCGGGCCCTGGGCGCGGCAGTAGTCGATGGCGTCCCGGGCGCCGTGCAGCTGCGCGTCGGTCGGCTCCGTCAGGCCTGACGAGCCGACCAGCAGGCACACCGCGTAGCACTCCTCGTTGAGCGCGGTGGAGCCGTTCGCGCTGTTGCGGCGGTCCAGGCCGCGGCCCTCGAACACGGCGCCGTGGGTGCAGACAATGAACGAGTAGCCGATGTCCGACCAGCCGTTGCCGTCCATGTGGGACGCCTGGAGCATCCGCACGTAGGCGGCGCACGCCGAGTGCGGCCGGTCCTCGTACCCCGTGCCGAGGTAGTGCAGCTTCACGCCGCGGCGGGGCCGCGAGTAACGGGTGGCGCCGGACGGCGTGCGGTACGGGCGGGCGCCCCACTCCGACCGGGAGACGAGATCCATGGGCCCTCCAGGGCATGAGAAAGCCCCGGGCCGGTCGGCGCGGGGCGGGGTCGGGGGTGGGCTACGGGGTCGGCAGCTCGACGTACCGCAGCCGGTACGAGGAGTCGGACAGCGCCATGTAGAAGAGGTTCTGGTGGTCGGCCACCGGCGACCGCTTGATGACCCAGCCGCCGACCTCCACGTTGACCAGGCCGGACCCGGTCGGGCCGACGTCGTCGATGGTCAGAAGCGTCCCGGTGTCTTCGACAAGGGCGCAGTTGGCCAGCCAGGTCTCGGCGATGTAGCGGCCGTTGGTGCCGTCGTACTGGATCGACTCGTACCGCTCGGTCACGAGTGCCATGGGTGCTCCTTCTCGGGTCAGCCGGTACGGATGGCGCGGAGCCACGAGCCGGCGGCCACGCGGGTAGGGGTTGCGTTCGATGCCACCTGCGCCCAGTTGAAGCTGGCGTTGCCGGCGCCGGTGGTGATGATCCGGCCGTGCAACGGATACGCCATCTGGTTGGCGCCCGGGTGGCCGTAGCCGGCCGCCGTGCCGAGGCTGAAGGACCGCTGCCTGATCGTGTTCGCGTCGCTGGAGGCCAGCGTGTCGGGACCCATGACGGACCAGGTGCCGACCGCGCCGGCCGGGCCCGCCAGCGTGCACATCAGGTCACCGGCCTGGTTCGCGTTCGAGGTCAGGATCATGCCTTCGATCTGGTACTCGGCCGACGCGGCGAGCGCCAGGATGAGCTCGGGATCCGCGGTCACGGTCGTCGTGCTGGCGCGGTCGGTGTCGGCGGCCTTCATGGCCTCCAGCGGGACCGCGGCCTGCAGAAGGCTCGCGGTGATGCGCCGCCCGGCCGGATACACGGGGTAGGGCATGCGGGTCCTCCTACAGGGCGATGATGGTGGGCGTGGCCAGGCGCACGTCCGTGCCGGCGGTCTGCGACTTCGAGATGCCGTTGACGGCCCGGACGACGGTGAACGTCTGGGGCGAAGCTGCGCCCGTGATGCTGGTGACGGTCATGACCTCGCCGCCGACGCGGATGTCGAACGGGCAGTCGGCCGGGTCGGTGGTCCACGGTGCTTGGTCCGAGGCGACGGTGAGGCTGGTCGCGCTGGCGCTCACGCCGCTGACGAGCGACGAGCCGTCGGTGTCGATCCGGCCGAGGATCGGATCGTCCAGGATGCCGACCGACCACGGGGAAGCGGGCGAGCACGCGAACGTGATGGTCCACTCGGGGGCCTGGATCGTCTCGTGCCAGCCTTCGACGACCAGGTCGACGTCCTGGCCGCCCGCCCAGACGGGCAGGTTGGTGATGCGCAGCAGGTCCCCGGGGCGCAGCGCCAGGACGTCGTCGATCAGGTCGGGCTGCTGGTGCAGGTAGACGGTGACGGACGGGTAGCGGGCCTCCTCCACGGTGCCCAGGTGCAGTCTCCATCCGGCCTGCGGCGCCACCTGGTCGTCGCTGAAGACGTTCAGCTCGGGCGCCTGGTCGATGCGGCCGATGCCGTGCGGCGGGGCCTGCACCGACAGCCGTCCGGTCTCCAGCACCGCGCGCGCCGAGGAGCCGTTGACCCGCTTGACCTCCACGTCGTTGACGACGCGCTGCGTGTCGCGGACCGGCTCCAGCGGCGGGGCGACCTGCCCGCCCGCGTAGTCGAGGGTGAGCGCCGGGGTCTGGTTGTACAGGCTCATCCGGTCGCGGTAGTGCAGTCCGAGGCGCTCGGGGTCCTCGCCGAGCATCCCGCCGTCGACGTCGGCGGCCTCCTCCAGCAGCTCCAGCAAGGGCATGACGCGCTGCGGGCCCAGCTGCTCCGAGCTCGCGGTGGTGTCCCCGTCCACCCACGAGAACGGCACAGCCTCCTCGGCGGTCAGCCGGGCGAGCCGGTCGAGGGCGGTCTCTCCCCGGAGCCCGTTGTCCGCATTGTCGAAAGCCATCGTCCCGACTGAGGGCGCGCCGCCGCTGTAGGTGGCCGGGGTGGGGAACACCGCCAGGTGGCCGATCGAGAGGTTTTCCCAAGAGGCGTGATCCCAGACGTTGTGGACCCACGTCACCTGCCCGGCCGTGGTCGCCCAGGAAATCGGCAGGTAGTACCACGTGTTCGCCTCCACATCGAGCCACGCGGCGTAGAAGCGCGTGTTGGCGCCGTCCTGCGCGGTGAACAATTGCAGGCGGTTCCACCGGCCCTGGAACGCGGCGACCGGGGCGGGGTCCGCCCACGTGTTCGTGGCGAGCAGGACGTCATCGGCGTCACGCAGGTCCAGCCGGATCCCCGTCGAGCCCGCCTTCACGATGAACTGCGCGACCGCCGACCCGGCGATCTGCACGCGCAGGAAGTCTCCGGAGATGCCTGCGGGCAGGGTGGGGGCCTTGTAGACGAGCTCCACGTGCCAGCCCACAGCGGCGGAGCGGGGCACACGTGCGGACAGGGTGGCGTAGGCCGCGGTCGTCGGCAGCGGCGCCGAGCCAGGCAAGGTGTCATCGTTCGCCAACGTCAGCCCGGAGTACTTCAGCGGAGAGACCCCGGCGATCGGGGAGTAGATCTGGGTGGCTTCCTCGCCCTCCTCCATGGGCCAGTACGCCAGCGGGCTGAAGGTCGGGATCCGGCGGCGCAGGGTGCTGTCGAGCGGCTTGCTCGTGCGGGACAGGCGCTCCAGCACGCCGCGGCCGCGCACCGGTACCCACGCGTCCGCGCCCGAGAGCGTCCACCGGGACGGCCAGGACTCGATCTCCCCGGCGCCGCGGTACTGGGAGCGGGTGATCTCCGCCGTGCCGGAGAGCGACCAGGCGCGGCCGGCGCTGTCCGTCCACGCGGTGGTCCCCTCGGCCAGGGCCCGGAGGTCAGGCGCGGCGACGACGGCGCCGCCGATGCCGTTGCGGACCTCGGCGCGGTGGATCCGCCCGTCCAGCGGCAGGCGGTTCGGGGTGGAGGTGAGGTCCGTGGGGCCGATCGTCAGCGGGGAGGTGGACGCGTACACGCTGGTGATGCCGCTGCCGGTGGCCGTGAACAGGGTGGTCCACGGCCCGTCCATGCTGGGTGCCCAGTACAGGGTGGCGGTGTGGCCGCCCGACCCGTTGTTCACGTCGAGGGTGGCGCGCAGCGCGGCGCGGCGCAGCCCGCCGGGCAGGGGCGCTTCGACGAAGTGCTGCGTCGCGTTCGTCCCGCCGGTGGTCCACACGAACGTGACGATCGCGACGCCGATGCGCAGGAACCACGAGCGCTGCCCGCTGTCCGTCTGCGACCACTTCCCGATCAACGTTTGCCTGTTGGTGGTGTACCAGTTCCGGGCGGTCAGCTCCACGCGGACGTCGATGTCCCCGGTGATGTCCAGGGCGGCGGTGTCGGGGGTGGTGGCGATGCCGGTGGTGGTGCGGTCCAGGCGCAGGTAGGACTCGGATCCGGGCATGGCGACCCGGATCGGGGTGTTCGGCGTGAGTTTGCCGTACCGGGGGGACAGGGGGTTCAAGTCGCTGAACTCCCCGTCGCGGTTGTTGATCGTCAGGCTGATGTCGGTGGGGTCGGCGCGGGAGCCTTCGGCGCGGCGGCCGGTGGAGATCTCGATGGGGTCGCGGTGGTAGGCGCGGCCGGTGATGTCCTCCCACGATCCGTCCTGCTGCAGCTCCACGCGCGGGGTGGGGATGGGCACGAGCGGGGGTCCTTTCTAGGAGGCGCGGCCGAAGGCTTTCTGCACCGACCCGCCGCCCTCGCGGTCCACGGTGATCCGCAGCAGCCGCGTGAACTCGCTCTGGACGAAGTCCACCAGCAGCCTTTGGTCGGCTCGGCTGTTGGCGGCGGTGGCGGTGGGGCGGGACAGGCCGGGCACGTCGACCAGGTGCCGCATGGTGGCATCCAGTTCAGCCTTGCCGTCCTCCGCGCCCTGGACGATGCCGGCGGGGATCCACCGGCCGACTTCGCGGGCGAGCACCTTCGAGGGGGAGTTGATGCCGAGCGCGCGGGCGATCGGTCCGGGGATCAGGTCCTTCGCCCAGCCGATCAACGTCGACTTGAGCCACGCGCCCATGCTTTTGATGCCGTTCCACAGGCCGCGGACGACGTCCTTGCCCGCGTTCAGCAGCAGGCTGCCGAGGTTGCCGAGCGCGCTCTTGATGCGGCCGGGCAGCCCGCGGACGTAGGCGATCAGCCCGAGGACCTTGTTGACGGTGCCGGTCTTGATCCGGTCCCAGTGGCGCAGGAAGAACTGCACCAGCGGCAGGCCGCTGATGAAGCTGAGGATCATCTTGCCGACGCCCTGGATCTTGGACCAGACCCAGTCCCACGCCTGCCCGGTCCACTGCTTGATCTTGTCCCAGTTGGCGACGATCAGGGCGGTCAGGCCGATGATCGCACCGATGATCCAGCCGATCGGGCCCATGGCAATCAGCCACTGCGCGGCCATGACCACGGCCCAGGCGACCGCCCGGGCGGCCATGAGAGCGAACTGCCCGACGGCGGTCAGCGCGGCGCGGACGACGGCTGCGACCCAGATGCCGATCGACACCAGGGCGGAGCCGACCCAGGCGCCGGCGGTGGTGGTCGCGGAGATGACCGCGGCGAGCGCGATCCGGGCGTAGGCCATCAGGCCGAACGCCATCATGCGGGCCCACCCGGCGATGGCCGCCCACGCGGACGTCGCCATGATGGCGTTGGCGCCGGCGACGATCGCGGCGCCCGCCCCGTACAGCAGCATCCCGATCCGGATCGCGGCCAGCGCGGTGATCAGGCCGGTCAGGACCGGCGTCGGAACAGCGGCGATCACCCTGCCGAACGCTTCGGCCACCATCGTCGTGACGCCGAGCAGGGGAGCGACCGCCCGGAGGACAGCGAGCGCCGCTTCGGCGAGGGTGCCCAGCGTGTCGCCGCCCTCGTCCGCGATCCGCAGGAACCTCTCGAACCCCTCGCTGCCCTTGAGGGAGGAGGCCCAGTCAGCGAACGCGCCGGTCATCCCGACCAGCCCGCCGGTCACGTCGCCCGATGCGGGGGTGAACGCGGCCGCCAGCGACCCGAACCCCACGGCCAGGTTCTTGATGATGGTCAGGAAGTTGCTCAGCGCGGGGCCAGCGGCGCCCGCCATGTCGTCGGCCCACTCCTTGAACTTGGCCGACTCCACGCCCTTGGCGACCTTGTCGAGGAAGCCGCCGAAAGCCTCGGCCGCGGCCTTCACGAACGGGGTGAGCCGGGGCAGCAAGCCGCGGAGGATGTTGATGCCCTTGGTGAACACCGGCATCGTGCTGGACGCGAGGCTGTCGGACCACTTCTGGTGGTCGTCCTTCAGCCCGGCCAGCGCCTTGGACATCTTCTGTGTCGCGGGCGGCATCCCGGCAAGCTGCTGCTCGTAGGCGGCGTCGGCCTCCTTGGCCGCCTTGGTCGCCGACTCGGCCTCACGCAGCGCGGCCTCGTACTCCTTGCCCCCCTTGGCCGCCAGCTTCTGCGCGGCCGCGGTCTTCAGCGCTGCCTTCTCGTGCGCTGCCTCCGCGGCCTCGGCCGCCGTGGAGGCTTCGGTGACGGACTCCAGCTGCGGGCCGGCCGCGAGCTGGAACGCCTTGGCCGCGGCGCCCGCGGAGGCGAACGCGGCGGCCATGCCGCCCACCGCGGTGGCGGCCGCGGCCGCTGCCGGGGCGCCGACGCCAAGCGCGGCGACCGCCTTGCCCAGCCCGGCCAGCGTGCGCTTGGCACGCTCGGCGCCGGCCTGCAGCTGGTCTGTGTCGATGCCCAGGCGCACCGTCATCGACTCCAGGGTGGCCATGGCTCACCACCCCTCTATGCGGTTATGCGGTGCGGACGGTGCCGCCCATCGCGATCGTCGCGGCCATCGCGGCGCGGAACATCTCCTCGGGCGACTGGCCGGCCCGGCGGTCCCAGCGCGGGATGAAGTCGCTCACCGGCAGCGGCCTTCCCTTGGTCCTCTGGCTGTTGATGACCGACGCGGCGACCATCGCGGCATGCACGTCACCGCGGCGGGAGCCGAGCGGCCCGGCGATCCGCTCATACGCCTGCCACTCCGACAGCTCGCGGGAGGAGACGTGGGCGAGCATCTCGGCGACGGACCGGTGCCCGAGATGCTCGGTCAGGCGGAAGTAGAACTGCCGCTCAGGGCGGCGCCGGAGTTTCCCAGGAGCTCCGCCTGGTCCTCCTCCGTCAGGCCGGACAGGCGCATGGCGACGTCGCACACCCGCTGCAGCGCGGTCGCGCTCTTCTCGCCCAGCCGCCGGGTCTCCGCCTCGGAGCGGAACATCCGCTTGCCGTTCTCGTCCACGATCGCGGCCGCGGCGAGACGGGCCCGGAACCCGGCGAGCTTCTCGGTGTTCAGCGAGGTGCCGGATGCGCTCACCATGGACGCTTCGATCTTGTCGCGTTCGGTGCCGGACAGGGCGCGCACCCGCACGGTGCCGCCCCACTCCGGCACGTCGACGTCCTCGGTGCTCAGGTCCTCGGCGTCGAGGATCTGCTGCGGAGACAGGTACGTCGTCATCGGCGTCACACTCCGGTGGTGATGGTCGGCTTGCCGGAGACCTTGAAGGTCAGGGAGGCGGCCAGCTTTTCGTCGTGGGGGGCCTCCGGCTCGAAGGCGGTGAGGATCGCGGCGAACGCCCAACTGCCGAGGGAGCCGGGCCACACGATCTTGTAGTTGCGGGGCTCGGTGTCGTCGAAGTCGGCGACCAGGACGTCGTGTTCGCGCGGGTCGTAGTTGATGTCGATGGACACCTCGCCGCCGTCCTTCAGGCCGCCGATGTGCTCGCGCCAGCCATCGGCCGAGTCGTGCGCGGTGACGTCGTAGGTCTCCCGCTCGATGCCGGGAGGGGTGATGTTCGTGACGGCGGCGATGGCGGTGAACACCTCGCTGCCCGCGCCGTCGCCGCGCTGCAGCTGGGTGCCGAATGCGTCCAGTCCTGCCATGGTCAAGCCTCCTTGGTCAGCCACACCCGGTAGGTCACGTTGATGTGCCGGATGTCGGGGTCGGGGTCACGCAGCTGGGTGTGCTGCTGGTGGGCGATCGACACGTCACCGAACCCGGCCACCGTCAGCGGTTGCCGGTCCAGCGCGTCGTCGAGGGCGGACAGGATCCGGGACGCCTCACGCCAGCCCCGGTAGCGCGACCACACGTGCAACACCACGCTGGCCTCCAGGCCGCGCTGGTTGTGCGCGTCGTCGACCAGCTCGCTGATGGAGCCGATCGTCACGTAGGGGGTGGTGGCCGCCTCCGGTACCTCGTCGTGCACGCCGGTCACCAGGGCCATCAGCGGGGCGTGGCCGGTGAGCTTGGCGTACACCGCCTGCTGCAGCGGCCACAGGGCAGCGGTCACGAGCCGGACCCCAGGTGCCGGCGGAACGCGGCGCGGTAGGTGGCCGTGACCTGGCGGCGGTGCTCGTTGAACGCGGGCACGAGGTAGGGCTGGTCGGGCATGGAGCTGGTGCCCTTCTCCACGTGCAGCGCGTACTCCAGTTCCTCGGGGTCCCACACGCCGACCTCGGCCCGGCCGTAGCGGGTGTCGACCCGCTGGTCGAGGGCCTCCCACAGGGAGCCGGTGTCGCGCGGGACGCGTTGCTCGGCGGTGTCCTGCACGGCGTCGGCCCACTCGGTGAGGGTCTCGCCGCGGGCCTGGCGCATCGCTTCGGGTACGCGGGCGACCGCGCGCAGCGCGCGGTCCAGGCCGTCGAGTCGGGCTCGGGCCATCGGTGGTCCTCCTCGTCAGGGCAGCTGCAGGACGGCGACCGTGACCGAGGTGACGGCGCTGTAGGTGATGGCCGCGCGGCCGGTCATCGGGTCACGGAACGCCGACTTCAGCGGGATGAACGCGGAGCCGGAGGCGGGGATGGTCTGGGCTGCGTCGGCCACCGCGAGGTCGCCGACCGAGCCGGGGGTGGCGACGGTGACGGTCTTGGAGGTGGCGTCGCCGTTGCGGACGTGCAGCACCAGCTTCTCGCCGACCGGAGCCTGGTCCCCGCCGCCGGCGGCGGCGGCGTAGGTGGGCTGCAGCCCAGACAGGGGCATGCTCTGCACGCTGAGGATGGCCATGGTCTCTCCCTAGGGTTGGCGGGCGGAGGCGTCGGCCCGCAGGTAGGTACCGGGCTGGGACGGCTCGAACGTGGCGAGCACCTCGTAGACAGTCCCGTCCCGGCGCAGTTCGTCGCCGCGGCGGACGTCGGCGTCAGCCCGCAGGTAGATGACGTGGGTCAGGCGGGACTCGGCCTGGTCGGCGGCCTGCCGCTCGCGCGCCGAGGGCTGCGACAGGCGGGCCGGGACGGTGGCCTGCAGGGCCCAGGTGGTCTCCTGCCCGCCGCCTCCGTCGTCGACGGTCGTCACCCGCCACACCTCCAGACGGGCGTTGAGGTAGCGGCCGATGCGGCTCACCGCGACCTCACCACCGCGACGCCCCCGCCGAACCGGGCGCGCAGGCGGGCGCGCAGGTAGTCGGGCAGTTCCATCTCGGTGATCCGGCCGTGGTCCCCGAACGTGACGGCGTAGTCGCCGATCCGCTCGGAGCGCACGTCGCGGGCGGCCAGGCCGGTGCCGCCGTCCTCGCTGCGGTAGGCGACCAGGGCCGCGGCGGCGATCCGGCACACCAGGTCGACGATGTCCGCCGGGACGGTGGGCAGGCCGTGGGTGTAGGTGACGGTGACCTCGGACGGCTCGCACGTGGGCGACCAGCCGGAGGCAAGCCAGAGCACGCTGCTGCGCAGGCGGTAGTCGGTGACCGCCTGGCCGTCGATGAGGACGGCGGAGACCGCGGTGACAGGCGGGCCGGGCAGACGCAGGCGCTGCCCGGGCTCGCCGTCGAGGGTGACGGTGGAGGTGGTCTGGCTGATGGGGCAGCCGGCCGCCTCACGTACCGCTGCGGAGGCGACGTCGAGGTAGACCTCGGCGATGTCCGTCTCGCCGCTTTCGACGGTCACGCCGCGGGCGGTGAGGTCGGCCACCGTCGCCAGAGGATCCAGTGCCACGGTGGCCGCCTCTCACGCGTCGTCGCGGGCCGGGGGCTCCGGCTCGGAAGCGGGACGGGGGTCTGTGACCTTTGCCTCCACGCCCTCGGGGCGGGGGCCGCCGTCGTCGGTCCACTCCACGCGCGGCCGCGGGCCGGTGTGCCCGTCGTCCTTGGTGCGGTCCTCGGTGACCGGCGCGTCGTCCTCGGTGTCGGGGGTCTGGTCGTTGCGCTCGTCACTGGCCATCGTGCTTCTCCTCGCTGCTGGGCGCCGGTGCCTGTGTGGCGTTGTCGATGAGCTGCTGCTTGGTCAGGTCCTCGGCTTGGTCGCGGTCCATGCCGAGGTGGGTCACGGCGTAGGTGACCCAGTCGCTCTTGGTCGCGTTGACGGCGGGCCGCTTGACGGTCTGCTCGTCGGTGTCGTCGGCCGGGGCGCTCTCGTCGAGGGGGGTCCACTCGCCGGAGGCGATGCGGGCGCGGATGGTCTTCTCGTCGAAGGCCGGGCCGACGGTCACCACGAACGGGGCGCCGGCCGGGCCGCGGAAGCGGAGCTCGTCACCTACGCGCATCAGATGATCACGTCCGCTGCGGCGAGGCCGGTGGGGCGGATGACCTTCGCGCCGTACAGGTGCAGGCCCTTGACGATGTCGGCGAACCCCTTCTCCTTGCGGGCCGCTTCGGTTTTGTTGATCTGCTCGGCGTAGGTGACCGCGCCGGAGTACCCGGCGATGATCAGCTTGCCCGCGCCCGCACCGGGACCGTTGGGGGCGTTGTTGGACTTGCGCAGGGAGAATCCGGCGGCCTCGCCGACGATGCCGTTGGTGCGGGTCATCGCGCCGGCGGCGTCGCCTGCGGCGATGAACCGGTCGTCCTTGAGCAGCAGGCCGTGGAACGCCGGGGTGATCACGGCCCACCGGCCCTCGGCCGGGACGTTGTCGGTGTCGAGGATGACGCCGAGGTCGACCAGCAGGTCGTAGGCGTCGGACGGGGAGGCCAGGGTCTGCTCGGCGACCAGGTTGCCAGCGTCGACGCCGGCCGCCATCAGGCCGGCCACGTACTGGTCGGCGACGTCGCGCAGCTTGTACGCGGCCTTGCGGGCCTGCTCGGTCAGCAGCGCGCCGCCGGACAGGGCCTGGCGCTTCTCCACGTCGTCGACCTCGAAGGCGAAGTACTTCGCCTGGTCGATGGTCAGCGCGGTGTCGGAGTCGTCGACGTCTTCGATGACGATGTCGACGTGCGGGCTGTAGGTGCCGATGGTCGGGTCGGCGAGCGAGGTGATGTGGACGACGTCGCCGTACTGGGCGATGTCTCCCTCGTAGTCGCGGTTGATGACGCCCGGGGCGGCGTAGACGTGGGACTTTTCCAGGGTGACCAGGAGGTCGGCGTTCCAGATCTCCGGCTTGAAGGCGCTGATGGCCATGGGGTGTCTCCGTTCGGGGGGTTACCGGGTGGAGCCGAGGTAGTCCTGCAGGCGGCCCTCGTCGCGGGCCTTGAGGATCTCGGCGTGCTTGCCCTCCGCGGACAGGCGCTTGACGTCTGCCTCGGTGAGCTGGGGTGGCCGGCCACTCCCCTTGCGGGCGCCGGAGTCCGCGGTCCCTTGGAACCGCTTGGTGCCGCTTTGCGCGGCGGCGAGGTAGGGCTTGCGCTTGAGCAGGTCATCGATGGCGTCGGCGACCTCCTCGGCGTCGACGTTGCCGTCGGCGTCGACTTCGAACTGGGCGGGGTCGAGGTAGACCAGCGCGTCGGCCGGGTCGGCGAGCTTGCCCGCGGCGGCCGCGCGTACCTCCGCGCGCACGATCCTGGCGTTGGCCTTGGCCATGGCGGCCTGCTCGGCCTGCCGCGCCAGCGCCTCGGCGTCCGGCTGCTCTCCGTCGGCCGGCTGCTGCGCGGCGGCGAGCTGCTGTTCGAGCTCCCGGCGCCGGTCGCGCTCGGTGCGCCACTTGGACTTCATGGTGTCCAGGGCCTTCTTGCCCGGGTCGCCGAGCTCCTCGGCACCGTCCGGGTCGGGCTCGTCGACGTCCTGCTCGCCGGCGTCCGGAGCGTCGGGGGTGGTGTCGTCGATCGGCTCGTCGGATACGACCGGCTCGGCCTCGGGCGTGGGTGTGCTCATCGTCGTCTCCCATTGCGGGGTCGGGGACCGGGCGTTGCGCGCGGTCAGAACAGGTAGCCGTAGCGGCGCAGCAGGCGGATCGCGTGGGCGCGGTTGTCGGCCTGCCGGTAGATCTCCTCCGGGAGCAGCCGGGGCGCGGTGGCGGTGGCGTAGCGGTTGCCGGGGATCTTCTCGAACTGGGCCCGGCGGGATCCGTACAGGCCGCGGCGGGTGGTGCCCTCGGTGGTGGCCTGCACGGTGCGCCGGTAGCGGGTGGCGGTGGTCATGCCGCGGCGGGCGTTGACCACCTGCGCCAGGTCCGCGCCGTCACCGATCGCCCGGGCAGCGGGGCGGCCGAACGCCTTGCGCTGCTGCTCGGGGCTCATCTGCTCGTACAGCTGTTTGGGGCTGGCCAGCTCCCAGGTGTCGCCCGGGCGGCGCGGCGCCATGGTGCAGTCGCAGCGCGGATGACGCAGGAACCCCTCGGACAGGCTGTACTCGGCTCCGGCGAGGATGATGCAGCGCGGGCAGGCGGGCAGCTCCACCACGCGCACGTAGGTGACCACGCGGGGGCGGGCGATCATCCCGGCCATGTCCGCGATCCGGCCCGCGTCCGCGATCAGCGAGCGGGTCACCATCTCCAGGAACGCCGCTCCGGACAGGATCGACAGGGCCGTCGACCAGCCGCGGCCGACCCGGTTCAGGGCGACGATCAGCGGATACAGCAGCGGCACCGTCAGGTCCCCGGTCGCCGCCACGGCAGCTTCGGGTTTGACCTGCCCTTCACCCTCGCCGACCTCGCCGCGCAGCCACGCTTCGCTGCTGGACGCCGCGGTGAGCTGGCCGCGCCGGATCAGCGCGGCGACCAGCGCGGCCCGCGCCAGCCACGACCGCTCCAGGTCCTCCGGATCAACGCCGGACCACACCGTGCGCACCGCCCGCGCGGTGGCCGCACCGAGCTCGGCCCGCTCCTGCTGATGCTGGCGGGCCTGCTCCGGCGGGCTCACGCCACCGCCCCCTCCGGCTCGGCCGGCGGCGCGTCCTCGGGCTGCTGGGCGAGCATCCGCCCCGCGGCCGCCAGCGGGTCCAGTTCGTGCTCCCGCTCGATCATCGCCAGCAGGTCGACCACCTCGGCCGGGGTCAGCCCGTAGCGCAGGGCGAGGAACTCGAAGGGGAACCCGATCTGCTTCAGCTTCAGCAGCGCGTCCGCCAACTGCGCCTGCGAGCGCGACTCGGCGTCCGCCCACAGCATGTGCCCCGACCGCAGCGCACGGGCCTTGTCCTCGTTGTCCTGGACCAGGGCGATCAGCGCGAACACCTCACGCAGCGCCTGGCCGTACCACAGCTGTTTCTCCTCCACCCGCTTCACCAGGCCGGTCTCCGCCGCCAGCAGCGCGTCCGCGGACAGGTTGGCCATCTTGCCGACCAGGTAGTGCTGGGGTGTGCGGGTCTGGGCGGCGATGTGCCCGACCGCCACTTCGATCACGTCGGTGTACGCGGCCAGGTTGGCGGCCGTCCACTCGGCGATCGACACGTTCTCGCCGGTGAAGAACGCGATCCGGTCGGCGGCCAGCTTCTCCAGGTCCAGCGGCTTCTCGCCGACGACCTCGCCCGCCGCGTTGAGGATCGGCAGCATCGGCCGCTCCGCGCCGAGGACGACCCGCTGCGGGAAGCTGGCGTAGTCGGAGGCGGTGAACAGCTGGGCCCACAGCAGATTCACCGCGTCCTGCATCGGCACCACACCGCGGACGTCGGAGATCGGGTCGTCCACCAGCAGCGGCCGGTTGACCAGCTCGACGACCGGCACCACGCCCATGGGGTTGGGCTGCGGATTCGGTTCGCTCGTCATCTCCCTCGGCGTCCAGCCGTCGTCCAGCAGCTCGTCGACCTTGGCCATGTCCTCGTTCTTCGTGCGCCGCTCCACCGGCCGCTCGAACTTCCACACCTCGTCCGGCAGGTAGAGCACGGCCATGAACTTCTCGCCGTCCTGCCAGCGGCGCAGCGCGGCCCGGCGCCGGCGGCGGGACCCGGGCTCGTAGGCGACGATGCAGCTGGTGGCGTCCTCGAACGTCACCAGCGGTGTCTCCTCGTCGTCCGGGTCGTCCCACACCAGGGCGAAGGACCGGGCGGCGGTCACCGAACCGAGGAACCCCAGCTGGGAGTCGGCGTCCAGGCCGTTGGCCTGCCACACCCGCATCGACTCCGCGTCCGCCTTGTCCTCGCCGTAAGGCTTGATGCCGGTGACCGTCAGCCGCTCCACGGGGGAGTCGGCGACCACCTGCACCCAGTTGTCGGAGAAGTCCTTGTAGCGGTGGCCGTGGAACTTGCTCCACTCGTCCGAGGCGAACTTCAGCTTCTGCTCGCCCCGGTAGTACGCCTGGAACGTGGAGATCTTCTCGTAGCGGTTCGTCAGCTCCTTCTCCAGCGCCTCCACAAGGGCCTTCGCCTGCTTCTCGTCGGCCATGCCGGGCCCCCTCTCACGCGCCGTAGTAGTAGGTCTTCTTCGGTGCTGCCAGGCCCGCGGCGATGACGTCGCCGGCCGCCTCATGCGCGAGGACCGACGTGACACAGGCGTCGATCTTCTGAGCCTCGGATGCCTTGGTCAGCACGTACCGTCCGCCCGGGCGGGCGGCCGCGCGGGTGTTGGCCACGTGCTCGGCGGTGTGCGGGCACCCGTCGTGGGTGAAGCGGGTGTCCTTCTTCGTGACGTCGGTCTTCAGCCGCTCGCACGCCGCGTGCATCTGCACCACGCGCCGCGTGTACCAGCGGATGACCCGCTTCGGCCCGTACTGCTCGGCCCAGTCGTCGACCTCGGTCTCCCAGTACGGCGGATCCGCGTACAGCCGCACCACGTCGAAGTAGCGCATCACCTCGTCCATGGCGGCCTGTACCTCCAGGCGGGGGACCTGGCCGCCGTAGTCCGCCGGGTTCCAGATCGTCGGCAGCTTGTCCGGCCCGTAGGTGGGCGTGAACTGGTAGCCGTCCAGGGTCTCGGCACGGATGGCGGTGTGGTCGTCGAGGTCGGAGCCGTCGAACCCGAGCACGATCCGGGTACGCGGCTTGACCGTCCTCGGCGCCTTTGCTGCCCGGGCCTCCCACGCGGAGGCGTCGAGCCATGCCGTCGTGCCCGAGACGACCCGGTTGCCGTAGAACCGCTCGGCCTGCGCCGGGTCGTGCTCCATCAGCTCGGCGGCCTCGGCTTCGATGGCGTCGAGGTCGACGTGAGCGGACCCGGCGTAGACGATGGTGTGGATCTTCCGACGCTGCCGCTTGTCCTTGTACGACAGGGACGCCGGCGCCTGCGGGTGATAGCGGAAGATGTCCCGGCGCTTAGACGCCGCGGTCGTCTGCGCCACCGAGTTCTCCGACGGATCCCAGGTGTTCGTCGTCTCCATCGACCGGCCGCCCATACCGGCCAGACCGCGGCGCTGCGTCTCAGCGACCCGGCGGAGTTTGTTCTCCTTGGTCCACGTTCCGGTCTCGTCCTGCAGCGCGAAGTTGATCGGGTTACCCAGCCGGGACAGCGCGCTCGAGGTGACGACGTCGATACGGCCAGCGTCGCCGACCCGGACGAACTCCTCACCGACGCGCAGCTGCTCGGCCAGCGGGCCCAGCCTCACCATCGACCTCAGCGGCCGGTACACGTTTGCGACCTGGTCCTCGCTGGACGCGGTCAACTGGATCAGCGGGGTGGGCCACGGTGTGCCCATGGGGTCGCCGGGCTCGTACTCGTACCACCAGCCGCACGGGCAGCCGTGGTCCGCGCACCGGTACCGCTCGCCGCCGCGGGCCCAGCCGGCGAAAACGACCGGGCCGACCGCCTCGGCCAGCACGATCGTCGCCGACCACGGCCCCTTGCCCGTCTTCTGCGGCGCGACCACCTGGGAACGGCGGTAGTGGAACGCCGGCGCCAGCTGGCCCACCGCCGCCTCGGGGCGCACACGGTAGTGGTTGGCCGTGCACCACAGCTGCCACGGGTACAGCTCCATGCGCTCGCCCGCGCGGAAGCCATCCGGTATCGGGCAGTGCTCCTCGATCCAGTCCGGCACGACCCACAGGGTCGGGAAGTCGACCAGGAACCCGGTGTCAGGTGCCTTCGCCACTGGGCACGACCCTCAGCCGGTCGCGCGCACTCGCGCGCCGCACGGGCGCGGCCGCGGCCTGCTCCACCACCTCGGCGGCCGGGGCGACCTTCCACCGGTTGCGCAGCATGCCCGCCACGCTCAGCCCGAGACTGTCGAGGTAGCCGCGGATCATCTTCTTCACGTCGACCCGGCAGTCGGGCCGCTCAGCCTCCGCCAGGGTCCGGCAGAACAGGGCCACTTCAAGCACCTGCTCCAGCGCCTCCCAGGCGACCGCCTGCGGCTTGGCCCACAAGTCCTCCCACAGGTCCGCCTCGCGGTCGGTCTGCTCGGTCAGCGGCCACTGCGGCGCCGGCCCGGTGCGGCCCTCGGCCGGCAGCGTCGTCCACCCGCCCGCCTGAACCGCCTTCGCGGACTTCAGCGAGTTCGGGTCCGGCGGCGGACCGGACGCGGCGTGTCCCCCACGGGGCATAGTGATCACTCCTTCGCGCGCTGCGTTGCGCAGCACCGACGGCCGTCACCTTGCGTCACGGCCGGTTGTCGATCATGGACCTTCTGACCCGGCGGACCTCGCAGAGCCCTCCCCGGCGTTCGGCCACCCCACCTGGCCGGGGGTCACCCCCCACACCCCATCCGTTGGTTAGTCACATGAGGTGACGAGGGGCCAGTGCAGCCACCTGCGTGAAACCCGAGTGCTCTGGCAGGTGCTGTTGAGCGCGCTGGCCCATGGCGGCCTTACGGTCTGGACGATGCGAGGAGAAGCGATGACGCAAACCGAAGTCCGGCAGCCCGTGCGGGTCGTCTGTCCGGAGTGGTGCTCGAGCGGGCCTTGCTCGACAGGCGGGCCGGCGCACAGGCCTGACGAGGTCATGCATACGTCTGGCTCCGTGTATCACGCCGTGCCAGATGGGTCGGGCCTCCCGGGACGCTATCCCGTGGCCTTCTACTTCGAGCTGGCCTGCTTCTCTGAAACGGCAGCGAAACCGGGTGCTCCCTACATCATCTTCGATGAGGACTGCAACACCGAGCTCCGTGACGTGGCGGAGCTTGACGACCTGATTGATGAGCTGGAGAGCGCCGTCGTGCAGCTACGGGGTTGGCGAAAGATCATGGCGAGCCATTACGGCGAGCCTTACGTGAGCTAGCCTCGGTCGTTCCAGCCTCCGGGCTGGTGCCTCGCCGTCTCACGCGAGTGGTGAGCCTTGGTCATGGACTGCAGGTTGGCCCAGTCGTGGCCGCGTGGTCCGAGGGGGCCGAGGCCGTCGCGGTGGTTGACCTCGCTGGCTCGTGGCCGCAGCAGCTCGGGCAGGGCCATGCACTCGTCGCACTCGCAGTAGGGGTGCGCACGCAGGTACGCGGCGGCGGTGCGGCGCCATCGAGTGTCGTAGCCCTTGGCGGTGGGGGAGAGGCGGACTCGGCGTGCGTTCTGCTCGCAGGCGTCACAGCGGCCGGATGGAGTGAGGTTCGGGCACCCAGGCGTGGGGCAGACCTGCAGCGCCTTACGAGGCGGCATGGTCACCTCCGGACGCGCATCGGCCCGGCCGCGGTGATCGGGGCCGGGCCGGTAGTCGAGGGGGGTCAGCCTCGGCGACGGAAGAGGCAGACGAGCGCCGTGCGTTCACCGCCCAGGGCCTTGCCCTCGGCGGCCGCCATGTTGGACAGCATCCAGCCTTGCGCTTCGATCGCTTCGATCTGCTCGCCGACGCCGGACATGACGCCGGTGGACCGGTGGCTGACGTTCGCCTCAATAATCTTGAAGGTGAGGACCTGGCGGCCGGCGGCGTATGCCTCGGCGGCCGTCTTGGTGGCAACCTCGGCCTTGGCGTTGTTGATGAACCCCATGCGTACCCCCTGGGCGTAGGTGACGAGGGTCACATCATGAGCCGACCGGGAGGGGCGGCGTGGGCGGTGTAGCCGTTCCGTGACACGACGAAGCCCCGACCGGGGGGGAGTGGTCGGGGCTTCGTCGTGCGTCTTGAGGGGCCTCTCACCCGCGCGGCGTGGTCCCACTGGTTTGGGTGCCGCTTGCGGGAGGGTCCAGTCGCCTGGTCCCGACCTCCTGCTGGTGTCCGGGCATGCCGGACGTGCCTTGAGTGTTACACCGCGTGATCTGTGAGGTCAAGCTGCCGTGGGAGCCTGGCGTGCTTGGAGCTCGTTGAGGTCGACGAGGTCTCGTCCGGCGTGGTCGCGGCCGTGGTGGGTGAGGTGACCGCGGTGGAGCCAGACGCGGATGGTGCCGGGCTTGACGCCGGTGGCGGCCTGGGCGGCGTACAGGTCGATGAGGAGTGGCTCGCGCATGCGTCCAGTGTGGCTCAGCGCTACGGGCTGGGTGTCGTGGTCCAGTGGTCGAGGTAGCCGTGTTCCGGACCGCAGAGGTTCCACGGAGGCTCGAGGACCGTGCCGTCCTTGCAGACAGCCGTGAAGCCATGGTCCGGCTGGTCGTAACCTGGCGAGCCGTTGAGCAGGGCCCAAAACAGGAGTACCGCAGCCATGGTGATCAAACCGAGCACCATGATGGCCGCACGCCCCAGACGCTCCCGCATGCGCGGCTAATCCTCGTGCCAGGTGCCGGAGAACGAGCCGTCCTTGAGGCCGTAGGCGCGGCAGTGCGCGTCGATTCGCTGCTGCACCTCGTCGAGCATCTCGCGCCCGTTCTCCTCAATCCGCCGGCTCATCTCCTCGGCATACTCGTCGGAGTAGCGGCGTTCTCGGACCGCTTCCTCGAGCAGCTCCCGCTCTGCGTCGAGAGCCTTGTTCTTACGCCTGTATTCGTCCTTGAGTCGTTCCAGCTCGGCCTTACCGGGCTTGTCCTCTTCCACGATGGGCAGTTCGTCGGTCATCGCACCCCCTCTGTGTGCTGTGGTGATCCATTCTGCGCGGCGGGTGCGTGGCTGCGGTAGAGCGCGGTCAGTGGCCGTGAGGCGGGTACCACCAGCCGCAGATGGCGCAGTAGGTGAGGTCAGTGGCGAGGGCCATGAGGGCATGGAAGCGTCGTCGCACGGTGTCTCCTGGGTGGTCTACGGGCCGGTCTACGGCCGGTTCAGGTGGGGTCTACGGCCCCTTCTTCGGCGTCCTGAGCTGCGTCTACAGCCCCGGAAGGGGTGTCCACGGGCTTGGGGGAGAGGAGGGCTTGGATGTCGGCGGCGCGGATGCCCTTGCGGCCGGTGACCGAGCCGACGCGGATCTTGTCGACCGGCACGCGGCAGTGGTCGAGGAGCGCGCGGAGGCGGACGTCGTCGAGGTGTGCGGATGCAGGCCGGGCTTGGAAGGCGTCGTAGAGCTCGCGCAGGTGGATGCCGGGGCGGTCGCCGATGAGGTGCTGTATGCCGAGGAGAAAGTGCTGGCGGAGCTCCTCCTCTGTGGGCGGGATGGGGCGGCCGGCGCGCCAAGCGGCAACGGTGTAGGCGCCGACGGCGATGGCGAGGAGCCGGGGCTCCTGGTTGGCGGCGCGGGCGGTCATGAGCGCGCCGAGGCCGAGAGCTGCTGCGCGGCCGGCGCGGTTCTCGGCGAGGGCCCAGCCGCGGAGCTGGCCGAAGAGCTTGAGGTGGCCGACGGCGATGCGGCGGGGGTGGATGCGCTGGGCGGCCCACCGGGGCCTCCCGTGCCCGAAGCGGGGCACGGGAGGCAGTTCGAGGGTGTCGGCCTCGGGGTCGGTGGCCATGGGCGTGGTCAGGCGTTGCCGATGAAGCTGGCGAGCATCTGGCCGACGCTGCCGAAGAGCATGCCGAGCATGGTGCCGACCTGGGTGCCGGAGAGGGACAGGCCGAGGCCGAGGCAGACGAAACCGGGGAGCAGGTGCAGCTTCTTGGTGTCCTTGCCGTGCTTGTGCATCTGCCAGGCCCAGATGCCGAGCACGATGATCAGCAGGACGGAGATCGGTACGGATCCGCCGCTGGTCGGTGCGGCGGGCGGGGCGGCCATGGCGTGCGCGGTCGCGGTGTCGATGGCGGCGAGCAGGCTGGTCTTCATGGTCGTGTCCTTCAGTACGAGAGCGCGGTGATCGCGGCGATGAGCAGGAGGGCGCCGAGTGCGGCGCGGGTGAGGAGGCGGCGCGCCGTGGAGCCGGCGGGCAGCAGCCGGGTGGCGAGGAGCGCGCTGGGGATGGCGATCAGGCCGTAGTAGCCGAGTGCGTGGTACGTGATCACGGCTGCACCTCCTCGTCGAGGAGTGCGCGCACCCGCTGGGCTCGCTTCTGGCCGATGCGCATCCCGTTCTGGAGTGCACGCAGGGATGCGGGTCGGCCGCGCTGCGCCTGGTGGGCCGCGTCGATACGGCGGGCCTGCGGCAGCAGCGCGCGGTCCGCGGCTTCATCCGCACCGGGTGCATCCGCATCCATCTCGGCTGCATCCGGACCGCCGGTGGGGACGTCTACGGCCTCGTCGCCGTCCCACCGGGCGTGTACGGCGAAGAGGGTCTGATCTGCGGCGGATGCACCGGCGAGTGCGCGCGGGTGCGCGGTTGCGTCGAGTCGCAGCGCCATCCGGACCTGGGTGTCGGAGACGATCACGCCGTGGTCGCCGAGCACCTGCCGGACGCCGTCCGGGTCGAGGTCGGGATGCGCACTCGCCACGGCGAGTACGGCGTCGAGCGGCTGCATCTCGCGTAGCTCCCGGTACGCGACGACCGGCGCTGGCTGCGGCGGCCGGGCAGGCTCCCTGGTCTGCCAGGGGGACGGCAGGTCGAGGGTGGCGAGTGCGCCGGAGTGCAGCCGGGCCGCGAGGAGTTGCAGGAGTGCGCGGCGCTGCTGGGTGTCGGCGCCGACCTGCGCACGGCCGACGGCCCGGGACAGCTTGCGCTGCAGTCGTGCGCGGCGTCGGGTGCTGATGCTGTCGCTCTGCGCCAGGCGGGCGGCGAGGTCGACGGCCTGGGCGGTCCAGCGGTCGCGGGTGATCTGCTCTGCGGTGCGGTCCCGGGCGGCCAGGCCGAGGCGGGACAGGAGCCGCTCGCGGACCTCCCGGGTCAGGAGCGCGGCCAGGGACTGTGACCCGGCACCGGGCTTGGCGTGCCGGAGTTCGATGCCCATGGCGAGGTGCCACAGGACGGCGGCGAGGAACGGCCCGACGAACGCCCGGACGGTCCCGCCGATCAAACCCGACTCGGCGTAGGCCGGGATGACCTGGACGCCGGTGATGAGCCACACGAGCATGCCCGGGGTGCCGGGCGCGCCGGTGGTTTTCAGGTTCTGCCGGGCCATGAGGGCGGTGGAGAACAGGGCCATCTCGCCGGCGGCGAACATGGCGGCCCGTTCGGCGGTGGAGTTCATGTCGAGGTGGTCGGCGGCAAACCGCCAGGAAGTGTCGGCGCTGTATGCGGTGCATCCGGCGGCGGCCACGGCAGCGGCGATGACCGCGACCGGGGGCCGGTCTGCGGCGCGCAGGGCGCGGACCGTGGTCCACGCCGCTGCGCTGACTGCCGCCAGTGCCGCGCCGACGGCCGCGGCGGTGGGCCACGGGTTCGCCGTCGCCCACTCGTAGGCGGGGTGGATCAACGGTGCTCCTTGGCGAGCAGGGTGAGGAGCTGGCGAGCCGCGACTCGGACCTCGGCAGCCCGATCGACGAGCGCCTGGGCGAGCGCGTCGAGCGCGTGAGGACCCATCGGGTACCAGTCGCCGTCGATCTCGACGCTGACGAACGGGCGGGTGCCGAGCGGCTTGTCGGTGAAGGGCCGCTGCTCGAAGACGAACCGGAGGACGACCGCCGGCCCGCTGCTGGTGGGGACCTTCAGCTCCTGCTCGGCGCTGGTGTGCGTGATGTCGACACGCCACCCGTTGACCTGGTGGTAGTCGCCCGTGCACCACGTCGGGCACAGCGTGTCGACGTCACCGTGATCGCGGGTGGGCACGGTGACGACGCGGAACGAGGTCACTGGTGCTCACCGCCTTCGGGCTCGGCGAGCCGCTGGAGGGCGGCGGTGAAGCTGCCGAGCCGGCGCAGGCTGGCCGTGAGGGCGCCGAGCTCGTTGGAGGCGGCATTGGCCAGCCGCAGGAACTCGGCATCCTGCCGGACGGCACGGAGCGCGTCGCGGTCGGCCGGGCGCTCGTGCAGCGGTTCGTCAAGGTCCTCGACCTCGACGGCGACCCGCACGGCGTACCTGCTGGAGCGCAGGGCGCCCGATGTGCGCAAGGGGATGCCGTCTGCGGTGATCAGCCCGCGTTCGGCGCGGGCGGCCAGGTGGTAGGCCAGAACGAGGACCGTTCCGGCGACGTCGTCGTCGTGGATGCCGAGTGCCCGCCGCAGAACGGAGGGATGCTGCGCCATGAACTCAGGCATGCGGAGCTTGCGGCTGTTCATGCGCTCGTCACCCCCCGAGCGATGAGGCGCAGGAGGGCGGCGTACTCGCCGCGGGTCTGCTCGTCGCGGACGGACGGGGCGACAGCGAGGAAGTCCTGCTCGGCAGCGAACGCGGCCTCGGTGGGGCCGTGCAGCTGTTCGGCGAGGACGAGCGCCTGGGCAAGCCGGGTGGCCTCGCTCATGACGGCCTCGGGCCGGTAGCTGTCGAGCTTGCTGGCGAGCCGGTCGAGCATGGTGCGCGTGTCGTCGCTGAGGACAGCGGGGGCGGTGTCGTTCATCGCGCACCGCCGGCGCGGACACGGCGCAGGGCCTCGTCCATGTCGGGGTCGGAGTCGCCGGTCGCCTCGTCGAGTCGAGCGTCGATCAGTCGCATGACGAACTGGCTGACGCTGACGCGCTCGGCCTTTGCCAGGGCCGCCAGAACCTCAGCGCGCGAGCCCTTCAGGACGAGATGCACGTCGCGGCGACCGGCGCGGGGGTTGCCGCTGACGTTGTGCGCCGGCTCTTCGGCCAGGATGGCGGCGCGCTCGGCGGCGAGCGCGGCCTGCCGGTTGGGCAGGGAAGTCAGCTCCTTGCGCACGACCAGCGGCCACCACGCGCTCTTATCGCGGTGCTGCTCCCAACGTTGCGACTGGTTGCAGGTGATGCCGATGTACAGCAGACGATCGGCCGCGTCGTACATCCGGTACAGAGTGGTCGGCCCTTCGAACCGCTCGGTGGCGTGGCTCGGGCGGCGAGGGGTGCGTGTGGCCGCGCTTGACGCGCGGGTAGGCTCCTGCTGGTCCATGACGAGGTCCTGTCTCGTTCGTGGGCAAGTGACCGGATGGCGTTAGCGCGCCTTCCGGATGCCGGGTAGTCGCCCTCTGGCTTGGCGGTGGAGTCGCCTTCGCCAGGGGGCCTACTTGTTACTTTGTTCGGTTGTGGAGGTGGCTGGCGGTGGAGTCGCCGGCCCGTACTCGTTGATCGCTCTTCGTACTGCGCGGACGTCGATCCCGATCTCCCGGGCGACAGCCGACTTGCTGCCGAGTTCCAAGACACCTTCCGCGAACGCTTCGGCTCGTCGTCGGGCGCTTGCTGCGATCTCTGCTTGCAACTCGCGCTGCCGCCGATTCTCGGCTTCAACGCGCTCGCGCCAATCGGTGGTTGGCACATCACCAACGGTACTAGGACGCAGTGTCCTAGGCAAGGAGTTAGCGTCACTCAACTGGGTGACTTCGCGCCGGAATCGGCCTGGCGCGCCCTGCCCTCCCGCGCTGAGTGCACGGTGCGCATCACCTCTGCGGCGTGCCGGGCGCAGATCACGGCCTCGCCGTTCGGGTCGATCGCTTCGCCGGTACACCGATTGCCGTACCGGTTGGTCATGCGGCAGGTGACGATTCGCTCAGGCATGTCTCCTCCTCGGGGTCACGCGTCTCGATTCGCTCGTCGTGGTCGATGAGCTGCTTCAGGGCGGGCCAGGTGGCCGGCGGGAAGGAGCAGCCGCACCAGCGGCAGGCGACTGCCTTCTCGCCGGGGTAGCGGCGCAGGACTGCGCCGCAGATGTTGCCGCTCTCATCGACAGCCGGGCAGGCACCCAGGCGTACCCCGCGCTCGCCCGGGTCGCGGGGGTCGATGATCGACAGGATGTCCTTGACGAGGTTCCGGATTTCCCTGGCGAACGTGCCGGCCTCGGGCCAGGACATGGCGATCCAGGGCATGCCGGCGGTCAGCGCGTCGACGGCTGTACGCAGCCGCTGCTCGGCCGACCCCGCCCGCTTCGGCTCGGTCATGGAGCGGTCGGCGTGCACGGCGGCGTGCCAGTCCTCCACGACGCCGACGATGCCGCCCGGGCCGCGGAGGTTGAGCACGGGCTCGGAGACGGGCAGCGGGGCGTCCACAGCCTGTGAACGGCCGTACTGGGCGCTGGCCCGCCCTCCCGGGTGCAGGAAGGCGGCCAGCGCGACGTAGAGGCCTGGGAGTGAGTCGAGGCGGGTCAGGGTGGCCGTGGTGCAGCCGCGGCACAGCTGGCCGTCCTCGGCGTCGCCCTCACACAGTCCGCAGATGCTCACGCCTGCTCCTGCCGAGCCAGGATGTCGCGCCAGCCGGCTGCCTCGAGGTGCTTCTCGGCGCGGGCGAGCTGACGATCGGCGTTGTGCGTGATTCGTCGGGCGTCCGCGTACTGATCGATGAGCATTACTGCACCCATGGTCAGCACGCCGAGGTCGAAGCCAAGGAACAAAGCGGTGAGTTCGGAGGGGGTCACGAGGTCTCCCTTGCTCGAAAGGCTGGAGGGGCAGGGCGGGGCGCGGGCTAGAAGGGCGGCTCGTCGGACCCACCGGCTGAGGCCGGGGTGCGCCCCGGTGCGGGAGCGGGCGGGGTGCCCAACCCGCCGCCGGTGGGCTGCTGCTGTGCCGGGCGGGCACCGCCCCAGCCGTCATCCGTGGGCGTGCCGCCACGGTTGCCACCGCCGGTCTTCTTGGTGACGACGGCCGATGCATAGCTGAGGGACGGACCGACCTCGTCTGCGTCGATCTCGTACACGGTCCGCTTGACGCCCTCGCGGTCCTCGTAAGACCGCTGCTTGAGGCGGCCCTGGACGATGACGCGCATACCGCGGCCGAGGGTCTCGGCTACGTTCTCGGCGGCCTGGCGCCATACGGAGCAGGTGAGGAACAGGGCCTCGCCGTCCTCCCACTGGTTGGTGGTCTTGTTGAACGTCCTCGGGGTGGAGGCGACGCGGAACTTGCAGACCGCGGCGCCGGCCGGGGTGAAGCGGAGCTCGGGGTCATCGACCAGGTTGCCGACGATCGTGATGGTGGTCTCTCCAGCCATGGGACTGTCTCCTCGGAGGTTGATCGTTTTCGGGGTGCCGCGAAAGTGACAAGGGTTTTCACTAGACGGGCGTCCGCAAAGTGATCAAGGCCCTAGGTTCGGCGGTAGTTGAGTTCGCGGAGCTTGGCGGCGTGCCTGATGGCGACGCCGCGGCGGCGGGCGGCGGCGAGGGCTGCGCGGCGGCGCTTCTCCCGCTCGATACGGGCACGGGCAGCGGCCACACGTTCGGCGACGATGTCGGCGACGTTCATGAGAGCGGCGGCTGGATGGCGGGGGCGGGGCCCTTGGGGTACTCGGGGCTGGTCCAGAGGGCGCCGTGGGCAAGGAAGACGGGGTGGATCTCCGTCTCGGGGTTCGCAGCCTCGTCGAATCCGGTGACGACGGAGGCCCAGGCGACGATCGGGCAGACGATGCGGTCCCCGTCATTGAGGTCGGTGACGGTGACGCTCCAACCCGGCTCGGCTGGGGCGAGGGCGATGGTGGCGTGCATGGCGTACATCAGGCTCCTTATGTGGTTGGTGAGCTCGTCCTCGTCCCGTTCCGCTGGGACTGGTGTTGCTGTGTGACCTCGTCCTCGTCCCACCTAAAGGAGTGGGACGAGGGACGAGGTCTCACTCACCTCGTCCGGACGAGGTGGGGACGAGGTGGGGACGAGGTCATGCGGCGTGTTCGTCGGACTTGGTCTTGGTCGTTACGGCGAGCGAGTGGAGGGTGGCGTTCCGGGGGCCGGGAGCTACCGCGATCTGCCCGCTGTCCACCAGCTCGGCGACGGCCCGGCGAACGTCCGCGGCCTTGCCGGTGACGCGGTCCTCGATGCCCTTGCCGGTGAGCGGGGCACGCGCCTTGCCGAGCGCCTCGAGGACCTTGTGCTTGATGGCGTTCATGCGCTTCTGGTCCTCGCCCTCCTGTCGCTCCTGCTCGTCGCGCTGGACGGGCGCGTACAGGTGCGCTTCGGCGAACTCGGCCGACTCGGATTTGATGACCAAGTCGGCGTACCAGTGCAGGCCGCTGGCGTGAGGCAGGCCGTTCTTGCGTAGCTGTGCTGGTCGGTCCTTCGCGATCCGGATGCGGGACTTGCCCGTGACGCCGACGCCGAACGGCCGGATGTTCTCCAGGGTGTACATCGCGCCGTTGAGGCCGTTGAGCTTGTGGACGCCACCGATGCTGTACCGGCCCCGGTTCTCGCTGGACTTGACGACGTGGTCGAGGGTGACTACTGCGGCGCCAGCTGCCGCGATGGGGCGCAGCAGCTGGCGGCCGAAGGCGGCGATGTCGGTGTTGTCCTTGAGCTCGAGCCCGAAGAGGGACATGCCTTCGGTGACGCCGTCGACGATGGCGAGGGTGGGGCTGAGGTGGAGCAGCTGGGCCAGGTCGAGCAGGTCGATGTTGCTCGGGCTGTTCTCCGGGCGGACGTAGTGGAACCGGTCCAGGACGTCGGCCGGTACGGCGCCGAGGGCGAGGAGGCGACCGACGACGCCGCCTGCGTCGTCCTCGAAGTCGATGTAGAGGACGTGGTTGCCGTCGTTGATCTCCTGGAGGCAGGCGATCAGGGCGAACCAGGTCTTCCCGGCTTCTGACTCGCTGGCGATGCTGTTCATGCGCCCCGGGTAGAACAGCCCGGCTCCGTCGTCCCGCCGTCCGACGGACGGCTGCGGCGGCTGGTATGAGCCGTCGAGCACGCTCCGCAAGTCCTGGGCTCCCCAGGTGCGAGGCGCTGGCTCTCGTTCCGTCCGCTCCGGCGCGGCGTCTCCCCAGTCGTAGGGATCCGGCTCCTCGCCGTCCGGGCCGAAGTACGCGTCCATGGCCGCGTCGATGTCGGTGGTCATGCGACCCGCCTGCGGTCGCTCGGGCGGGTGGCGGCGCTGTCGAAGGAGTTCCGGGCTTCCGACTCGGTCAGTCCGACGGCGGCCGCGGCGTGCATCAAGGCGGTGTGCGCCTGGCCGAGGTCGATGAGGCCTTGCTCAGCCAGCTCATGAGCGCGGCATGCGGCGAAGTACAGGCTGTTGTTCCGGCCACGCTGCTTGTCGCCGGCCACTGAGTCCATGACGTGCTGGACCAGGTCCTCGACGCTCCACAGCTTCCCACCGCCTTCCCGCCTGCTGGCCTGCGTGGGCCGCGGGAACGGGTGGCGGGGTGCCTGGCTGGGAGCGGGCAACGGCTGCTTCTCCTTACGGGGCAGCAGCGCGCTCGGCCAGGGGGTGGCGGGCAGGCGGAACAGGCCGTCGCCTGCCCAGCGGTACCTGGCGCCTGAGGCATGGACGGAGGGATCGAGGAGGATGTAGCCGTTGTGCTTGAAGTCGATGCCGGGGAACGGCTCGCCGGGCAGGTCGAAGCCGGGGGAGAGGTACAGCAGGTGCAGCCCGTCCCCGCCGGTGATCTGCATGGTGGTGCCGGGCAGGACGCCGACGCGCCCTTCGAGGGCAGCCAGGGACCGGCTCCCGCCGTTGCGGGGGTCGATGTCGAGGACGGCCCATCCGTTGAGCTTGCAGGGGGCGCCGATGTTGGCGTCGGGTTCCTCGGTCCACCAGTGGCGGATCAGGTCCGTGTCGGTGGTGGCGGCCCAGAAGCCGTGGCAGGTGGGGACGCCGCAGCGGCATTCCTCGGGGCGGTGCTTGATGTAGAGGCTGCTTTGCTTGTCGCAGCGCGTGCAGTTGGCGTAGGGGGCCTTGCTGCGGCGGACGCGGAAGACCTTGATGCCGAGTGCGGCGTATGCCAGCGCGGCGTCCAGGGGCCGCGCGGGGATCTTGGTGCCGACTTTCACGAACGGGCTCTCTTCTTCGAGCAGGGTCTGGTTGTCCGTGAGGGGCGGGCGCTGCCGCCAGCAGCGCCCGCCTGGCCGCTATGCGGTGTCTCGCATGCCGCGGGCGACGTCCTCGGCCATGGCCGTGATGGCCTCGCACCAGCGGCGGGCGGCGGCGCGGACGCACATCGGGCTGGGCTGCTCCTCGAGGTCGGCGCGTACCGAGCCGAGGGTGACGTGGAACCGGGCCTGCTCGGCGACGAGCGCGAGGTGCGCGGCGCCCTGGTCCTCGTCCTCGGGGAGGCTGACGGGCTCGGTGATGGGCCACTGGCCTGCGGTGCGCTTCACTTGGCACCGTCCACGTGGGTTTCGATCCAGCGGGCGAGGTCCTCGAACGATTCCGCGAACTTGCCGGTGGCGATCGCGTAGATGGCGCGGAGGTTCACTTCGAACTCGGCGGCGTTCTGTGCGGCCGCCGTGGGGGTGGCGCCTCGCGCAGCGAGGTACCGCTCTGCGGCGAGCGGGTCAGGCTCAGCCCATGGGGCGGGCGTCTCAGCCGCCACCTCTGCGACGAGGCGGAGTGCCGCGTCCTGGATCTCCGACCCCTCGCCCAACCCGTTGACGGCGGCGAGGAACTGGGCACGTTCGGTGTACGTCAGCGGGTTCACGCCGCCTCCTTGTTGACGTTGGCCTGGTGGAAGATCGTGCGGAGCTTGGCGCGCTGGTCGTCGGTGAGTGGCGGCGCCTGGCTGACGAGGCGGTCGATGCGCTCCCAGTAGCCCGCGGGCCGCGCCGGCCGCCCGGGGGCGCCCCCGACCGTCGGGGTCTCCTGCTCGGCGGTCACCGGTGCGCCTGGGGGGCGGCGCGGTGTTTGCGGAGGGCCCTTAGGCGCGGGATGAAGCGCTCCAGGTCAGCGATGAGCTGGGCGGCTCCGGTCACGTCCAGTTCGGCGTTGGAGTTCGACTCGGCCCAGATGGCGATCGTGCTGTGAGGGTTGTCGGGCTCGTCCGACTCGTAGATCTCGGCGTTGATCAAGCGTCCGAAGGCGCCGGGTGCGGTGATGCTGTACGTCTCGGCGGCCGGGTCGCCAGGCGCGATGCCGTCGAGCTGGTCAGCCAGGGCCTCAACCTGATCCAGGTGCGCGCGCAGCTCGGCGCACCGGGCACGGGTCTGCTCCGGGGTGAGGTCCAGGTCGAGGAACCCGATGAAGGGCGCGCCCTGCTCGTCGGCGATGATGCTGGCGGGAAGGACGCGGTCACCGAGACCGTCCGCGTTGGGCGCCTCCACGTATACGGACGCGTGGGTGGAGTGAGCTCCAGCCTCGACGCACCAGTCATGAGCGGGGCAGATACTCGTCGCGTGTGCGACGGCTGATCGGGCCGCGATCGAGTCGGTCACAGGACCTCCCTCCCGTTCTTGACGACAGTCGTGGCGGTCATGGAGGCGGGGAAGGCGTCCTCAGCCAGGCCGTGGAAGTGGGCGATGAGCAGCCGCGCGACGGCGTCGCGCTCGACGGGGTCCTGGCCGGCGGGCATGGCGAGGATCAGAGCGCCGGACCGCTTCTCGATGAGCTGGCCGTAGAACCACGACTGGGTGACGCTGGTGATGTCGACCAGGGTGGCGTTCTGCTCGACGAGCAGCTGCGGCAACGGGGCCGCGATGACGTGCTCGACGGTGGGAACGGGCTGGCCGACGTTCGACTCCACGCCGGGGGGTGTTGTCGGTAGAGTGTTCATTTGAACGCGTCCTCTCTCTGCTGTCAGGCGGGCTGGGTGAGGCGTTCGCTCGACGGCGCTGAGGGGGCAACCTCGGCGTCGTCGCTGTCTTCCCGGGCGATCTGCAGGACCCGGAGCATGTCGGCGGTGATGACGCGGTAGCTCTTGCCGGCGCGGATGACCGCGCATGGGAATGCTTCTGTCTTGGCCAGCACATATGCGGTGGTGCGGCCCAGTCCGAACGCCTTCGCTGCTGTCTCTACGTCGACGACGGCCGGGAGGTCGAGGAGCTCGCGGCGTGTCAAGCCAGTTCGAGTCGCTGTCATCTTTCGTGACACTCCTTGCGGAAGTTGCTTCCTGGGGAAGTAACAGGAGTGTGTTCCGGACATCCGGTCGATGTCAAGCGCTGTTGTCTTGTGCAGACACAGAACCTGTGTCACCTTCTCCGCTGTGACACAACGTCCGCCGTAGGCCGTCCCCTGCCGGTTGGTGCGGACACAACCTCCGTGGGAGCCTCGCTGTCATGGCACAAGAAGACGTAGCTGACCTGGACTGGGGCAGTCGCCTGACGCAGAACATCGCTCGGGAAGTGCGGCGGTACCGCCAGAAGAAGGGGCTCAGCGCTCAGCAGCTCTCCGACCGAACGGTCGAGCTAGGGATGCCAATCCAGCGCTCGGTGCTGGCCAACCTGGAGAGCGGACGCCGAACGACGGTGACCGTGGCAGAGGTCTTGGTGCTGGCGGCAGCGCTAGGCGTGCCTCCGGGAGTCTTGATCTTTCCCGTTGGATTTGCGCAACACTGCGAGAACTTGCCTGGAAGCTTTCCCGAGCCTATTTGGGCGATCGAATGGCTGTCCGGCAGAGCGATCCTTGGGGAAGAAGAGGTGGAAGAGTATGCCGAGTCGCCTCTGGGGCTAATCCGCACGCATGAGGAGCGCATGGAGTATCTGATGCGCGCTATCCGTCGTAGGGATCAAGCGCGAGAGGAGTTCTCGCAGCAATCGGAAGAGGATGGTGATGCGCTCCGGCGATATGACCTTGCGATGGCAGAGTTGAAGGAAATCGGTGAACAGATGCGGCGACTGAATGAGTCCATCAAGGCTGGCGGTCATGTGGATTACGATTACTTCAGGGATCTTAAAGATGAACATGACCGCATTTATTCGACCGTGCAGATGTATCAATCCCGAGCTGCGCAGTATCGGTATGCAAGGGACCGTGTCGAAAGGCTTGAGGAGCAGGTAGTGAAGGCTCAGGGGCGCCTGCTGGAGTCGCGTAAGGAGATCAAGGCGAGGGGACTTGTGCCGCCGCTCCTTTTCAAGAAGCTCATGTACCTGGACCCGGATGCTCCTGTCGCTCTTGATGACATGGACAAGCGGCGGGAGATGCTCCCTGAGGCGCTGGAGGTTATTCCGACCGCGAGCGATGTTGATGAGGTTGACATTGAAGCACCGGAAAATTCAACCGAACTTTCTGGCGCCCCTGGTCGACTTTCCGAGTCTGATGCCATTGAGATCATGAATGAGTTGCGGCCGCACCTCAAAAGAGAAATTGCAGCGGCTTTTTCTGAAGTGCTGCGTGAATACGGCGCTGGGGAGTCGTAGAGGTTCGCCACGCCATTTTGGTCATGCTCCTGGTTGGCGCTTCCACAGCACGTCGATCGTCTCGTAGTCGAAGTAGCCGCCGTCGGGCATCCGCCCGCGGCGGGCGGGTCGTACCGTGACGGTTGCCAGTGACCGCAGGACCGCGCGCCGCTGGTCCAGTGGCATGTCGTTCCATGCCTTGCGCACGTCTGGCGCGCCCACCAGGGGCACCAGCGGGTCCGTCACCGCGGCCCGCGCCAGCTGCTTGTTGACGCCCTCCAGCTGAGCCCGCGCCGTGTCTGATCCTTCGGCGAACTGGGCCATCGTGATCTGACCGGCGCCGAACAGGCCGGCAAGGTCCGTGAGCCGACGCCGGATCTGCTCGCTCTCGACCTGCAGGGCGGCCACGTCCACGTCGCCGGGACCGGGCAGTAGCAGGTCCGCAGCGTCCGGCCGGGACAGGCGCTCGATGATGAGGTCCTCGATGTACTCGTCGAGCTTGTCGGCCCGTCGACCTCCGCCGTGCTTGGACTTGCAGCGGTAGCTCGGGTGCCCTGCTCCGCCGGCCTGGCCGGACGTCATGGTTTCGGTGCAGCCGGGCAGCCCGCAGCGGTAGATGAGCGAGCCGAACCATCTTGGCTGGGCGCCGGGCGAGGTGCGTCGGGACGGGTCCTTCAGGATCGCTACGACGGCCCTGTGCTTCGCTTCGGAGACGATGGCGTCCCAAGCCCCTGTGCCGATCTCCTCGCCCCTGTAGACGGCGATGCCGGCGTTCCTGGGGCGGAGCAGCATGTCCCGGGCTTCCGTGTCCCCGATCGGGTTGCCGCGGGTGGTGGTGAACCCCTTGTCGGCCAGCCAGCGGACCCAGCCCTTGACCGAGCCGCCGGACAGGAGCATGTCGTGTCCGGTGTCGATCGCTGCTGCCTCCTCGGGGACGGCCTTGTTCATGTCGAGGACGGGCACCTGGATCTCATTGCCGGTCTCCTTGTCGACCTTCGTGCGCATCTCGCCGGTCGGCACGCCCCACCCGAACGGGCGAATCCCGCCGCCCCATTCGCCGGCCTTGGCCTTCTGTAGCCGGGCCCGGGCGACGCGGGCGCCCTTGTGCTCCGACTCCTGGCGCGCGACGGCCCCCAGGATGCGGGCGGTCATCCGGCCCGACGGCGTCGACAGGTCGATGTGTCCGGCCTGGACGGTGTGGGTCGTGACGCCGCGCCGTTCGGACAGGTCGATGAAGTCGTCCAGTTCGCGGGTCGACCTGTGGAGACGGTCGGTGTGCCAGGCGAGGACGACGGTGGCGTCGCCGTCGTCGAGGCCGCTGAGCATCTCGCGGTAGTCCTTGCGGGGCTTGCCGGAGTACGCGGAGATGTCGTTGTCCACGAAGATGCGCACGACGCGGTACTCGACTTCGGGTGTTGAGAGCCGTTCGGCGAGGCCGTGGCAGTCGTCGATCTGGCGCTGCGTGCCGAGGCCGGCGCCCTCTCGGTCCTGCGAGATGCGGGCGTAGATGTAGCAGCGGATGACGCGGCGAGTGGCTGCGATGGCGGCCTCGAGATTCAGCGGCATGGCCTAAGTGTGGCCTGTTAGCGGTGTCTTGTCGTGGGTTTCGGCAAGACGACGCTGCTCTCCACGCTGCTGGGCCTGGTGGGCGAGCGGGAGCGGATCGTGCTGGCGGAGGACTCCGCCGAGCTGCGGCCCGACCACCCCCATGTGGTGCGGCTGGAGGCCCGGCCTCCCAACCAGGAGGGAGCCGGCCGGGTGACGCTGCGCGACCTCGTGCGGCAGGCGCTGCGGATGCGGCCCGACCGGCTGGTGGTGGGAGAGGTGCGCGGTGCCGAGGTGACCGAGCTGCTGGCCGCCCTGAACACCGGCCACGAAGGCGGCTGCGGCACGGTGCACGCCAACACCGCCTCCGATGTGCCGGCCCGTCTGGAGGCGCTCGGCACGGCCGCCGGGCTCGACCGGGCGGCCCTGCACAGCCAGCTGGCGGCGGGACTGTCGGTGGTCGTGCACCTGGCCCGTGACCGGGGCGGGCGGCGCCGGATCGCCGAGGTGCACGTGCTGGAGCGGGACCCGCAGGGGCTGGTGGTGACCGCGCCCGCCCTGCGGTGGGGCGCGGACGGATTCCTGTACGAGCGGGGCTGGGAGCGGCTGCGGTCGCTGATCGGGGGTGCGCGATGATGACGCAACAGCCGGCGTACGCGTCGGTGTACACGCCGGAGGCGGCGGGGATGTACGCGGCCTGGGCGGCGGCGCTCTGCGCGGGTGCGGCCGCCCGGCTGCTGGCGGGCGGCGACCGGGGCTCGCGGCGGGCGCGGCTGATGTTCGCGGGCGGGAGCGCGGTGGGCCCGCCGGTGCCGTGGCTCCGGCGGCGCCCCTGGCCGGGGATACGGCTCCGCCGGGAGTGGCTGTGCCTCGCGCTGGGGGCAGCCGTTGCGGTGCTGGGCCAGTCCGTCCTGCCGTTGCTCGCGGGCGGTGCGGCGGTGCCGCTGGTGAGGCGGCAGCTGCTCGCGAGGGAACGGGGACGGGCCGGCGACCGGCGGGCGGAGGCGGTGATCGCGCTGTGCTCGACGGTGGCGGGCGAACTGCGCGCCGGAAGCCAGCCAGGACAGGCATTGCGGTGCGCGGCCGGGCCCACGGGCGCGCTGGGCGGCGAGGAGGCCGCCGTACTGGCTGCCGCACGCTTCGGCGGTGACGTGCCGGAGGCACTGCGGCGCGCGGCGCGCCAGGAGGGTGCGGACGGGCTGGCCGGCGTGGCGGCCTGCTGGCAGGTGGCGGCCGACGGCGGGGCGGGACTCGCGGCGGGGCTCGACCGGCTGGAGGCGGCCCTGAGGGAGCGGCGGGACCAGCGCGAGCGGTTGCGGGCCCAGCTGACCGGCGCCTGGGCGACGGTGGGGCTGCTGGCACTGCTGCCGGTGGTGGCCCTGGCGATGGGCTGGGCGCTGGGCGCCGATCCACTGCGGGTCCTGCTGCACACCCCGGTGGGAATGGCGTGCCTCGTCGTGGGCGGGCTGCTGGAGGCGGCGGGTCTGTGGTGGGCCGGCCGGATCGTGCGCGCCGGGGAGGAGCCGTGAACGCCGGCGCCGCGCACCGGCTGGCGATGGCCGCCTTCCTGCTCACCTGCGTGGCGTGGGCCGTCTGGTCGGCTGCGGCACTGCGCCGTGAGCACCGCGTCCGGGGACGGCTTGCGGCGCTGTCGGCGGCGCCCCGCATCCCGTCCCGCCGGCACCACGCCCGGTCGCGGGCCGGCTCGCGCGACCGGCCGGTGCGGCTGATCAGCGTGGCGGGCCTGAAGGGGTGGTCGGCCCCGTGCGCCGCGGCGGTCATGGCCTTCGTCCTGGTCGGTGGACTCGCGGGCGCCGCGACCGCGGTGGCCTGCGCCTATGGCGTACGGCTGTGGCAGCGGCGCCCGCGGCCGCCCGGCCGCGACGAGGAGGTGGCGCGAGGGCTGCCGCTCGCCGCTGACCTGCTGGCGGCCTGCCTGTCGGCGGGCGCGGGGCCGCGCGAGGCGGCGGAGGCGGTCGGGGAGTGCCTGGGTGGCCCGGTCGGCGAGCGGCTGGCCCGCGCGGGTGCCGAACTGCGGCTGGGCGGTGAACCGGCCGCCGCGTGGGGCGCCTTCGGCGCGATACCGGGCGCCCAGGGGCTGGCGCGCTGCCTGGAGCGGGCGGCCGCTTCGGGAGCCCCGGCCGCGGACGCGGTGTCCCGTCAGGCCGCCGCGCTGCGGGCGGAACAGGTGCGGTCGGCGGCGGCCCGGGCGCAGCGGGCACAGGTGCTGATCACCGCTCCGGTGGGTCTCTGCTTCCTGCCCGCGTTCCTCGCGGTCGGCGTGGCACCGGTGGTCGTGGGCCTGGCGAGCGAACTGCTGTGACCCGGGTGCCTGCACGGGGGCGGCGGTGACCGTCGGCTGCCGGAATGGCGCGGCTGGAGCAGGCCGCGAGCGAGCCGCTCCGACCCGAACCGCTGTGACTCGGGCTTCTGCGACCCGGGCCGCTGTGACCCGGGCTTCTGGGACCTGTCATCAGGAAGAACCGACGAATTTCGAAGGGGGACCGTCATGTGGAACCGGTTGAGGGCAGCGTGCGCGCGACTGCGGGGCGACGGGGGAATGACCACGTCCGAGTACGCGATGGGCACGCTCGCCGCCTGCGCCTTCGCGGCGGTGCTGTACAAGATCGTGACGAGCGGCGCCGTGTCGGCCCGGCTGGAGTCGGTGATCGGGAGGGCGCTCGATGCGGGGTTCTGAGACGCGTGCCCGGAGCGGTGCCGACCGCGGCTCGGTGACCGCGGAGGCCGCGGTGGCGCTGCCCGCGCTGGTGGTCTTCACCATGGCGCTGGTCTGGGGCCTGGTGGCGGCCGCCGCGCAGATCCAGTGCGTGGACGCGGCGCGCGCCGGGGCGCGGGCGGCGGCCCGTTCGGAGCCGCGGGAGGCGGCCGTCGCGGCGGCTCGCGCGGCCGCCCCGGCCGGGTCGCGGGTGTCGGTGGCACGGGTCGGGGAGTTGTGGCGCGTCGAGGTGGAGGCGCCGGCGCCGGGCCCGGGTGCGCTCGCCGTGACCCTCAGGGCCCAGGCGGCGGCACTCGCCGAGGACACGGTGGGCGTACCGCCCGGGACCGGCGCGTCCGCCGGGTGGCCGTCGGCGGCGGGGGCGGGGACGTGAGGCCGCCGGCGCGCACCGCGGACCGGGGCTCGGCGACCGTGTGGGTGGCCGTGGCCGCGAGCGTGCTGTGCGCGGTCTTCGCGGCGGTGCTCGCCCTGGGTCAGGCCGTCGCCGCCCGGCACCGGGCCGGCGGTGCGGCGGACCTGGCCGCCCTCGCGGCGGCCGACCGGGCCTTGTGGGGCCCGGCCGCCGCCTGCGAGGCGGCGGGGGCGGTCGCGGCGGCGCAGCGGGCCGAACTGGTGCGGTGCAGGGTGCGGGGGGAGATCGCGGACGTGACCGCGCGGGCGCGGTTCGGGCCCTACGCGCCGCGGGTCAGGGCGCGGGCGGGTCCTCCGGGGGCGTTTCCGGGGCTCCCCGCAGCAGTTCCGTGAGGAGGCGGACGGCGCCCCGCTTGTGCAGCGGGTCGTTGCCGTTGCCGCACTTGGGCGACTGGATGCAGGACGGGCAGCCCGCCTCGCACTCGCACGACGCGATCGCCTCGCGGGTCGCGGTGAGCCACTCGCGGGCGGTGTGGAAGGCCCGTTCGGCGAAGCCCGCGCCACCCGGATGGCCGTCGTAGACGAAGACCGTCGGGAGCAGCGTGTCGGGGTGGAGCGGTACGGACACGCCACCGATGTCCCAGCGGTCGCAGGTGGCGAAGAGCGGGAGCAGGCCGATGGACGCGTGCTCCGCGGCGTGCAGGGCGCCGCCCAGCTGCTCCGGGTTCACCCGTGCGGCGTCCAGCTGGTCCTCGGTGACCGTCCACCACACGGCGCGGGTGCGCAGGGTGCGCGGCGGCAGGTCCAGCTTCGTCTCGCCGAGCACCTCGCCGGTGATCATGCGGCGGCGCAGGAAGGAGACGACCTGGTTGGTGACCTCGACGGAGCCGTAGCACAGGCGGCCGTCGCCCCACGGGACCTCGGTGTCGGTGTCCAGGACGGAGATGGAGGTGGTGTCGCGGGCGGTGGTGGAGTACGGCGGGCTCGCCTCCTCTACGAGGGCGACCGAGTCCGCCAGGTCCAGGCTCCGGACGAGGTAGGTACGGCCCATGTGGAGGTGGACGGCGCCCTCGTGGACGGCCGTGTGCGCGGCGGACTCGTCGACCGTGCCGAGCAGCCGGCCCGTCCCCGCCTCGACGATCCGGACCGGGCTGCCGCCCTCCCCCCGGATGTCGGTGAGGTCGGCGGCACGCTCACGGCGGGTCCAGTACCACCCGGACGCGCGCCGCCGCAGCAGGCCGGCCGACTCCAGCTGCGGCAGCAGGTCGGGGACGGCCGGGCCGAACAGCACCATGTCGGACTCGGTGAGCGGCAGCTCCGCCGCCGCAGCGCACAGATGGGGGGCGAGGACGTAGGGGTTGTCCGGGTCGAGGACGGTCGATTCCACCGGCTGGCGGAAGAGGGCCTCCGGATGGTGGACGAGGTACGTGTCCAGGGGGTCGTCGCGGGCGACGAGGACGGCCAGCGCCCCCTGCCCGGACCGTCCGGCGCGGCCCGCCTGCTGCCACAGCGACGCCCGGGTGCCGGGATAGCCGGCGATCACGACGGCGTCCAGGCCCGAGACGTCGATGCCCAGCTCCAGGGCGGTGGTCGCGGCGAGGCCCAGCAGCTCTCCGGAGTGCAGGGCGCGTTCCAGGGCCCGGCGCTCCTCGGGCAGGTAGCCGCCCCGGTAGGCGGCGACCCGCTGGGGCAGCGAGCGGTCGACCTCGGCGAGGCGCTCCTTTGCGATGACCGAGATCAGCTCGGCGCCGCGCCGGGAGCGGACGAAGGCGACCGACCGGATGCCCTGGACGGTCAGGTCGGTCAGGAGGTCGGCGGCCTCGGCGGTGGCGGTCCGCCGTACCGGGGCGCCCTGTTCGCCCTGCAGTTCGGTCAGCGGCGGCTCCCACAGGGCGAAGACCAGCTCGCCGCGCGGGGAGGCGTCGTCGGCGACCTCGGAGACGGGCAGACCGGTGAGGCGGCCGGCAGCCACGGCCGGGCGGGCCGCGGTGGCGGAGGCGAGGAGGAAGACGGGGGAGGAGCCGTAGCGGGCGCACAGCCGGCGCAGCCGGCGCAGCACCTGGGCGACGTGGGAGCCGAAGACACCCCGGTAGGTGTGGCACTCGTCGATGACGACGTAGCGCAGGGCGCGCAGGAAAGAGGCCCAGCGGGGGTGGGAGGGGAGTATGCCCCGGTGGAGCATGTCGGGGTTGGTCAGCACGTAGTTGGCGTACTGGCGGACCCATTCGCGCTCCTCGACCGGCGTGTCACCGTCGTACACGGCGGGCCGGATCCGGTTGCCCAGCGGAGCGGCCAGCTCCCGCACCGAGCGGCGCTGATCGGCGGCGAGGGCCTTCGTGGGGGCCAGGTACAGGGCCGTGGCCCCCCGGCCGTTGGGGGCCTCGGATCCGTCCAGCAGGGTGGACAGGACGGGCGCCAGGTACGCCAGGGACTTGCCCGACGCGGTTCCGGTGGCGATCACGACCGACTCGCCGTCCAGGGCGCGCTCGGCGGCGGCCGCCTGGTGGGCCCACGGATGGTCGATACCGACCGCCTGAATGGCCTTGATCACTTCGGGCCGGATGCGATCGGGCCAGAGGGCATGCCGACCCGCCCGAGGGGGCAGGTGCTCCGTATGAGTGATGCGCGCAGCCCGGTTCGCCCCCGTGGTGAGCCGGTCGAGGACCGTACCGGGGGAGGGGCGGGAGCCCCCGTTCTCGGGAGGGCGACTGGGACGGTGATTCGTGGCCATCGGCACCGAGTCTGTCACCGGCGTGACCGACAATGCTCCCAAGGCGTCGTGCATGGCTGCTGGTAAGTGATTGAATGCCATCGCGGCTGGCGATACGTCCCCCGGCTCCGCTGGGGAGACCCGAGGGGGCGACCGCTCGATAGCAAGGTGCTGGAGGATCCGTGGACCTGTCCCTGTCGACTCGCAATGTGTCCGGCCCTGGTGGCGACCGTACGGTCGTCGAGGTCGGTGGCGAGATTGATGTGTATACCGCGCCCAAGCTGCGCGAGCAGTTGGTCGAGTTGGTGAATGACGGCAGCTACCACCTGGTTGTCGACATGGAGGGTGTGGACTTCCTCGACTCGACCGGCCTCGGCGTGCTCGTGGGCGGCCTGAAGCGCGTGCGCGCGCACGAAGGCTCGCTGCGCCTGGTCTGCAACCAGGAGCGCATTCTCAAGATCTTCCGGATCACCGGTCTGACCAAGGTGTTCCCGATCCACACCACGGTCGAGGAAGCGGTCAACGCGACCGACTGAGGTCGCCGAGAGGCTTCCGGTCGGGCTTTGGGTGAGGCCTCCGCGGAGGCTTCCGCCGGGCCCTCCAGAGGCTTTCCGGAGGATAGGGCAGAGGTGCCGGGCGTCCAGCCCGGTCCTCTGGGACGCACGCTCTCATGTCCGAGGGGGATCGCATGGCCACCGTTGAACTCCGCTTCAGCGCCCAGCCCGAGCACGTCAGGACGGCCCGCCTGGTGGCGGCCGCCGTGGCGCGCAGGGCGGGAGTCGACGAAGCCGTGCTGGACGAGGTCAGGCTCGCCGTCGGCGAGGCGTGCTCCCGCGCGGTGGGGCTGCACCGCAGCAACGACGTGTCCTCCCCGATCCACGTCGTCCTGACCGAGGAGGACAAGTCCTTCTCCATCGAGGTCGGCGACGAGGTGCCGGGTGCCGTGGTGGCGGCGGCCGGTGCCGCCGGTGTCCCGGTGACCGGGGACCCCGCCCCGCCGGCCGAGGACTTCGACGACGTGGAGGGCGAGGACGAGATGGGCCTCGCCGTCATCAGCGGGCTCGTCGACGACGTCGAGGTGTCCGCCGGTGAGCACGGCGGCGTCATCCGAATGAGCTGGCCCACCACTCCGGCGACCGTCCTGCCCTGACGCCGGGAGCCGGCTCCCCGTACGGCGATTCCGAAAGGCCCTCTCAGCACCGCTGAGCAGGGTCTTTTTCCTTTTCCGTGATCGGTGGGCGGGCCCGGAAAAGATCGTCGATCACCGGTCAATGGATCAAAGGCATTACTGCTTTCGGGTGTATTGCTGAAACCGATCTATTGCCGACCGGCCAAGGAAGGTCAATTCTGTTCTTCGGCGCCCTGTTTTGATCGGGTTCCGCTCCCTACAATCCGTCCACATCTTGAGCTCTTCTGACGTCAAGGAGGACGAATGGCGGGGCTCTTCGAAACACAACTGTCCGGGCACTCCACTTCTCTCGCTGCCGCGGTGCTGACCGACGGCAACCGCGTGATCGTGATCGTCATCGCGGCCGTGGCCCTGGCGGCCCTGGTCGTGGCCCAGCTGCTGGTGCGCCAGGTCCTGGCCGCCGGTGAAGGCACGTCCGCCATGAAGCAGATCGCGGCCGCCGTGCAGGAAGGCGCGAATGCCTATTTGGCGCGGCAGTTGCGGACCCTCGCGGTCTTCGCCGTCGTCGTCTTCTTCCTGCTGATGCTGCTGCCGGCGGACAACTTCTCGCAGCGGGCGGGACGCTCCCTGTTCTTCCTGGTCGGCGCGCTTTTCTCGGCGGTGATCGGATACATCGGCATGCGGCTCGCCGTGCGCGCGAATGTGCGGGTGGCGGCGGCCGCGCGGGAGGCGACTCCCGAGGACGGCCAGCCGGAAAAGGACCTGAGGACCGTCTCGCACCGGAGCATGAAGATCGCTTTCCGTACGGGAGGCGTCGTCGGCATGTTCACGGTGGGCCTCGGCCTGCTCGGCGCCTCCTGCGTGGTCCTCGTCTACGCCGCCGACGCCCCCAAGGTGCTGGAGGGCTTCGGTCTCGGCGCCGCGCTCATCGCCATGTTCATGCGTGTCGGCGGTGGCATCTTCACCAAGGCGGCCGACGTCGGCGCCGACCTCGTGGGCAAGGTCGAGCAGGGCATCCCGGAGGACGACCCGCGCAACGCCGCCACGATCGCCGACAACGTCGGCGACAACGTCGGTGACTGCGCCGGCATGGCGGCCGACCTGTTCGAGTCGTACGCCGTGACGCTCGTCGCCGCGCTGATCCTCGGCAAGGCCGCCTTCGGCGACCTCGGACTGGCGTTCCCCCTGATCGTGCCGGCGATCGGCGTGGTCACCGCGATGATCGGCATCTTCGCGGTCGCCCCGCGGCGCGCCGACCGCAGCGGCATGACCGCCATCAACCGCGGCTTCTTCATCTCGGCCGTGACCTCCCTCGTGCTGGTCGCCGTGGCGGTCTTCGTCTACCTCCCGTCCTCCTTCGCCGCTCTGGAGGGCGTGACCGAGTCCGCCATCAGGACGCACAGCGGCGACCCGCGGGTGTTCGCGCTCGTGGCGGTCGCCATCGGCATCGTGCTCGCCGCGCTGATCCAGCAGCTGACCGGATACTTCACCGAGACCAGCCGGCGCCCGGTCCGGGACATCGGCAAGTCCTCGCTCACCGGACCCGCCACGGTCGTCCTCGCCGGCATCTCGGTCGGCCTGGAGTCCGCCGTCTACACCGCGCTGCTGATCGGCCTGTCGGTGTACGGGGCGTTCCTGCTCGGCGGCGCGTCGATCACCCTCGCGCTCTTCGCGGTGGCGCTGGCCGGCACCGGTCTGCTCACCACCGTCGGCGTGATCGTCGCCATGGACACCTTCGGCCCGGTTTCCGACAACGCGCAGGGCATCGCCGAGATGTCCGGCGACGTCCAGGGCGCCGGCGCCCAGGTCCTCACCGACCTCGACGCCGTCGGCAACACCACCAAGGCGATCACCAAGGGCATCGCGATCGCCACCGCCGTCCTGGCGGCGGCCGCGCTCTTCGGGGCGTACCGCGACGCCATCGCCACGGCCGTCGCCGACGTGGGCGCCCGGGCCACCGAGCGCAACCTGATCATGGACATCTCCCAGCCGAACAACCTGGTCGGGCTGATCCTCGGCGCCGCGGTCGTCTTCCTCTTCTCCGGACTGGCGATCAACGCGGTGTCGCGGTCGGCCGGATCGGTTGTCTACGAGGTGCGCCGGCAGTTCCGCGAGCACCCCGGGATCATGGACTACCGGGAGAAGCCCGAGTACGGACGCGTCGTCGACATCTGCACCAAGGACGCACTGCGCGAGCTGGCCACCCCGGGCCTGCTCGCGGTCATGGCCCCGATCGCCGTCGGCTTCACCCTCGGTGTCGGAGCCCTCGGCGCGTACCTCGCGGGTGCCATCGGCACCGGCACCCTGATGGCCGTCTTCCTCGCCAACTCCGGCGGCGCCTGGGACAACGCCAAGAAGCTCGTCGAGGACGGGCACCACGGCGGCAAGGGCAGCGAGGCGCACGCCGCGACCGTCATCGGCGACACCGTCGGCGACCCCTTCAAGGACACCGCCGGACCGGCGATCAACCCGCTGCTGAAGGTCATGAACCTGGTCGCCCTGCTCATCGCGCCCGCCGTCGTGCAGTTCAGTTACGGCGACGACGCCAGCGCAGGCGTACGGGCGGGGGCGGCGGCCCTCTCGATCGTCGTCATCGTCGTGGCGGTGTACGTCTCCAAGCGGCGCACCGTGTCCATGGGTGACGAAAACAACTCACCCGAACGAGTGACCAGTAAGGCGTCAGCGGTATAGCGCCTGATCAGGTGACGGGCGGATGGAACGAGTTGACGTTCTGTCCGCCCGTCCGCACGCCGTGGTGAGGTGTCTCTCCCTTGGTGCAATCGGCTACGAAAGCGGATGAAACAGTCACACGACACGCGAATGTCGCCCACTTGGCGTGTATGTTCCGGGGCCGAGAGCCTTGGAAAGGGACCAATCCGGTGAACAAGAAGCTTGCAGCCGCACTGTCCGGCGGTGCGGTACTGACGCTCGTACTGTCGGGCTGCGGTGACGACGAGGACGGCAAGGTCGACGCCTGGGCCAAGAAGGTCTGCGACCAGGCGCAGCCTCAGATCCAGAAGCGGGCCAACGCCCAGCAGGCCATCATCTCGACCGCGGCCGACGGCAAGCCCGCCGACATCCAGGCGGCGGACTCGAAGGCATTCCAGGACATCGCCGACGCCGACAAGGCGCTCGCCAAGGCGGTCCAGGACGCCGGCGTGCCGCCCGTCGAGAACGGCGACAAGCTGCAGCAGGACGCGGTCAAGGAGCTGAACGCCACCGCCGCGGCGTACGAGGGCCTGAAGAAGCAGGTCGACGCGCTCGACCCGAAGGACCAGCAGAAGTTCGCGGACGGTCTGTCGGGGGTCGCGAACGGCCTGAAGAAGATCGAGAAGATGGACCAGGACGCGCTCGCCAAGCTCCAGGAAGGCCAGTTGGGCCAGGCGATGGCCAGGCAGCCCGGCTGCCAGAAGGCCACGGCGAGCGTGGCGCCCAGCGCCCCGCCGGCCAAGCCCGGTTCTGCGGGCTCCCCTTCGGCCGCCGCTTCCGGTTCCGCCGGAGCCTCCGCCTCCGCTGCGGCCTCCGCCTCGCCGAGCAAGCGCGCTTAGCGAGCGCCCTGCGCGGCACGGCCCGACCGGCCCGGTTCCCCCGTCACCAGGAGGGCGCCGGGCCGATCGGCGGTTGTCAGCGGTGACGGTCACAATGAACAGGTGAGTACGACCAGCCTCCTCGCCAGCCTCCCGGTGCCCGACCGCGCCGCCCGCCTCCGCGCCGCCCTGCTCGCGGCCGACTTCACCGCCGACGGGCTGCTGGAGCGCCTCGGCGCGGCCGCCTACGCCGCGCTCGCCCGCAGCGAGACCGTGCCCGCCCTGCGCGCCACCGGCGGGGACGATCCGATCGACACCCTCGTACGGCTGTTCCTGCTCCAGCGCTCCGTGCCGTCCCAGCGCGCCCGCGCCGCACTGCCGCTGGACGAGGCACTCGCCGACGGCTGGGTGCGGGAGGAGGGCGGCGAGATCCGCGCGACCGTCGACGTCCGTCCGTACGGCGGCCCGGAGGGCCAGGACTGGTTCATCGTCTCCGACCTCGGCTGCGCGGTGGGCGGGGCCGGCGGGGCGAGCGGCCACGGCGAAGGCGTGGTCCTCGGGGTCGGCGGCGCCTCCACCACCCTCGCCGGGATCACCGTCCGCACGCCCGTCGCCTCCGCGCTCGACCTCGGCACCGGCTCCGGCATCCAGGCGCTGCACGCCACGCGGCACGCCACACGCGTGACCGCCACCGACCTGAACCCCCGGGCGCTGGGCTTCACCCGGCTCACGCTCGCCCTGTCCGGCGCGCCCGAGGCCGATCTGCGCACGGGCTCGCTCTTCGCGCCGGTGGAGTCTGAGACGTACGACCTGATCGTGTCGAACCCGCCGTTCGTGATCTCTCCCGGCGCGCGGCTGACCTACCGGGACGGCGGCATGGGCGGGGACGACCTGTGCCGCACGCTCGTCCAGCAGGCCGGGGACCGACTGAACCCCGGGGGGTACGCCCAGTTCCTCGCCAACTGGCAGCACGTCGACGGGGAGGAGTGGCAGGACCGGCTGCGCTCCTGGGTGCCGCGCGGCTGCGACGCGTGGATCGTGCAGCGCGAGGTGCAGGACATCACGCAGTACGCCGAGCTCTGGCTGCGGGACGCGGGCGATCACCGCGCCGGGAGACAGGCGTACGAGGAGCGGTACGCGGCATGGCTCGACGAGTTCGAGGCGCGCGGGACCAAGGCCGTCGGCTTCGGCTGGATCACGCTGCGCAAGTCCGGTGCCGAGGATCCGTCGATCGTGATCGAGGAGTGGCCGCACCCGGTCGAGCAACCCCTCGGCGAGACCGTACGGGCGCACTTCGCGCGCCAGGACTACCTGCGCTCGCGCGACGACGCGGCGCTGCTCGGCGACCACTTCGTCCTGGCGCCGGAGGTGACGCAGGAGCAGGTCGGCCTGCCGGGCGCCGAGGACCCGGAGCACGTGGTGCTCCGCCAGAACCGCGGTATGCGGCGCGCCACCAAGGTCGACGCGGTCGGCGCCGGTTTCGCCGGCGTGTGCGACGGCACACTCAGCGCGGGCCGGATCCTGGACGCCATCGCCCAGCTGATGGGCGAGGACCCCGTGCTGCTGAGGGACCGCACGCCGCAGGCGATCCGGCTGCTCGTGGAGGAGGGCTTCCTGGCACCGGCCGACCCGCTCACCCGGTGACGCGCCCCCGCCGGCCGACCCGCTCACCCGGTGGAGCGCCCCTCCCGGCCGGCGCGCTCACCCGGTGACGCGCCGGGCCGCGTGCGTGGCGTACGACACGTCGGGGCGCCCCGGTGGGCGGGTGCCACGCGGCCGGCAGCCGGGCCGGGCGGGCGACCGTCGGGGCGAGCGGACCGTAACGGTGGGAATCCGGCCAAGATCGCCCCGCCGCGCCCCCGCAGCGCTGCCACCGGGTCCCCGCCGCGGCGCCGCCCGGGTGAAGCCCGGCGTTCCGCAGCGTGCCGTTCACCCGTCATTCGCGCTCCCGACGTCCGGAGGTGTCAGCCTCGCCCTCGCGGGAAGCAGGCACCAGGGACGGAACGGGGTACGGGCATGGAGAGCGGACCGGCCATCTTCGCCGGCACGGCATTCGCGCTGTTCGGAGCGGCACTGCTCGTGTGGACCGGGGCACGCGCGCTGCACCGGGCTCCGGTCGCGTACGGCGTCAGCCCGGTGGCGGGGCTCACGTTCGCGGCCTCGCTCGGTGCGGCGTTCGTCATCCTCGGGGTGTGGTGCTTCGGCCGGATCTGATGCCCCGCGCGGGGCCTTCCGGCACCGGTCCCGAGGCTAAGGCCCCGGTCGGCACGGTGCCCGGAACGATCACCGGTCGATCATGGCGGGGCCCCGGACGGAATGGCAGGCTCCGCGAAGAGACGGGAGTCCGGGCGGCAGGAATGCCGTGACTCGGGTTACCGTTCGAGTGGCCGTTGCGGTCTTTTGCCGTTTGACACGGGGGCGGGTTGTACCGTCACACTCCGCAGCGACAGCAGCGTCACAGCTGTGAGCGAGCAGAGCGAGCAGTGCGTGAGCAGTGCACGCGGTGCGCCGCACCACGCCGCACATGCCACCGAGCGCCGACCGGAGAGAAGAGCGAAAGTTGTCCCCGACCAGCGAGACCGCACAGGGCGGCCGCCGACTCGTCATCGTCGAGTCGCCTGCCAAGGCGAAGACGATCAAGGGCTACCTCGGCCCCGGCTACGTCGTCGAAGCGAGCGTCGGGCACATCCGCGACCTCCCCAACGGCGCCGCCGAGGTGCCCGAGAAGTACACCGGCGAGGTGCGCCGCCTCGGCGTGGACGTCGAGCACGACTTCCAGCCCATCTACGTCGTCAACGCCGACAAGAAGGCGCAGGTCAGGAAGCTCAAGGAGCAGCTGGCCGAGTCGGACGAGCTCTTCCTCGCCACCGATGAGGACCGCGAGGGCGAGGCCATCGCCTGGCACCTGCTGGAGGTCCTCAAGCCCAAGGTCCCGGTCCACCGGATGGTCTTCCACGAGATCACCAAGGACGCGATCCAGGCCGCCGTCGCCAACCCGCGCGAGCTGAACAAGCGCATGGTCGACGCCCAGGAGACCCGCCGCATCCTCGACCGCCTCTACGGCTACGAGGTCTCGCCGGTCCTGTGGAAGAAGGTCATGCCCCGGCTGTCGGCCGGCCGCGTGCAGTCCGTCGCCACCCGCCTCGTCGTCGAGCGGGAGCGCGAGCGCATCGCGTTCCGCTCCGCCGAGTACTGGGACCTGACCGGCACCTTCGCCACCGGCCGTACCGGCGACGCCTCCGACCCGTCGACCCTGATCGCCCGCCTCGCCACGGTCGACGGCCGGCGCGTCGCGCAGGGCCGCGACTTCGGTCCTGACGGGCAGCTGAAGTCCGCCTCCGGCCAGGTGCTGCACCTGGACGAGGCGAACGCCCGCGCCCTGGCCGCCGCGCTCTCCGAGACGTCGTTCGCCGTCCGGTCGGTCGAGTCCAAGCCGTACCGCCGCTCCCCGTATGCGCCCTTCCGCACCACCACCCTCCAGCAGGAGGCCAGCCGCAAGCTCGGCTTCGGTGCGAAGGCCACGATGCAGATCGCGCAGAAGCTGTACGAGAACGGCTTCATCACCTACATGCGTACGGACTCGACGATCCTGTCCGACACCGCCGTCGCGGCGGCCCGGGCCCAGGTCACCCAGCTGTACGGCGCCGGCTACCTGCCCGACGCGCCGCGCGTGTACGCCGGAAAGGTCAAGAACGCGCAGGAGGCGCACGAGGCGATCCGCCCCTCGGGAGATCGTTTCCGCACGCCCGCCGAGACCGGACTGACCGGCGACCAGTTCAAGCTGTACGAGCTGATCTGGAAGCGGACCGTCGCCTCCCAGATGAAGGACGCCGTCGGGAACTCCGTCACCGTCAAGATCGCCGGCCGGTCGGCCGACGGCCGGGACGTCGAGTTCTCCGCGTCCGGCAAGACGATCACCTTCCACGGCTTCATGAAGGCGTACGTGGAAGGCGCCGACGACCCGAACGCGGAGCTCGACGACCGCGAGCGCCGGCTGCCACAGGTCGCCGAGGGCGACGCGCTGACCGCCGAGGAGATCACCGCGGACGGCCACGCCACCAAGCCGCCGGCCCGCTACACCGAGGCGTCGCTGGTCAAGGAGCTGGAGGAGCGCGAGATCGGCCGCCCGTCGACGTACGCGTCCATCCTCGGGACCATCCTCGACCGCGGGTACGTCTTCAAGAAGGGCACGGCCCTCGTGCCGTCCTTCCTCTCCTTCGCCGTCGTCAACCTGCTGGAGAAGCACTTCGGCCGGCTCGTCGACTACGACTTCACCGCGAAGATGGAGGACGACCTCGACCGCATCGCGCGCGGTGAGGCGCAGGCGGTGCCGTGGCTGAAGCGTTTCTACTTCGGCACGGGCACGGGCACGGGCACGGGCGCCGGCGGCGCCGCCGACGCGGGCAACGGCGACGGCGACCACCTCGGCGGCCTCAAGGAGCTCGTGACGGACCTGGGCGCCATCGACGCCCGCGAGATCTCCTCCTTCCCGGTCGGCAGCGGCATCGTGCTCCGCGTCGGCCGCTACGGGCCGTACGTCGAGCGCGGCGAGAAGGACCAGGAGGGCCACCAGCGGGCGGACGTCCCGGACGACCTGGCTCCCGACGAGCTGACCGTCGAGCTGGCGGAGGAGCTGCTGGCCAAGCCCAGCGGCGACTTCGAGCTGGGCACCGACCCGGCGACCGGCCACCAGATCGTCGCCAAGGACGGCCGCTACGGCCCGTACGTCACCGAGATCCTCCCCGAGGGCACCCCGAAGACCGGCAAGAACGCGGTCAAGCCGCGTACCGCCTCCCTCTTCAAGTCCATGTCCCTGGACACGGTCACCCTGGAGGACGCCCTCCGCCTGATGTCGCTGCCGCGCGTGGTCGGCACCGACCCCGAGGGCGTCGAGATCACCGCGCAGAACGGCCGCTACGGCCCGTACCTGAAGAAGGGCACGGACTCGCGCTCCCTGGAGAACGAGGAGCAGCTCTTCACCATCACGCTGGACGAGGCCCTCGCGATCTACGCCCAGCCCAAGCAGCGCGGCCGCGCCGCCGCCAAGCCGCCGCTCAAGGAGCTGGGCACCGACCCGGTCAGCGAGCGCCCGGTGGTCGTGAAGGACGGCCGCTTCGGCCCGTACGTCACGGACGGCGAGACGAACGCCACCCTGCGGACCGGCGACAGCGTGGAGACGATCACGCCGGAGCGCGGTTACGAGCTGCTGGCGGAGAAGCGCGCCAAGGGACCGGCGAAGAAGACCGCCAAGAAGGCCCCGGCCAAGAAGACCGCCGCGAAGAAGACCACCGCGACGGCGAAGAAGACGGCGGCCAAGAAGACGGCCGCCAAGAAGACGACCGCGAAGACCGCGGCGAAGAAGACGACGACGGCGAAGAAGGCCACGGCCTCCAAGGCCACCGCCACCCGGACCGCGTCGGACGACTGACCCCGTCGCCCCGGCCGCCGTCGCCCGTCCCTCTCGTCGCCCCGTCCCTCCCGTCCCGTCGATCCGCCCGGAGAAGCCGCCGGGAGTCACGGAGCGCGGTGGCCGGCGCGGTGACACGTCGCACGCCCCCGTTCGCCCGGTCCGTCGAGGACCGGGCGTCCGGCTTTCCCGGGTCGCGCTCGTTTGTTCGGGTGGGAGGACTGCATGTCAGCCCGTCCGGATAGGCTGAGGGGATGACGCGAGCCGAGCAGCCAACGGTCTTGAGCCCCACCTCAGACTCCGACGCCGCACTTGCCGCGGACTCCCGCGAGCGCGCCGTGCGGGCCCTGCTGCGCAGCCAGCCGCTGAAGCGGTTGTGGAGCGCGCAGCTCGTCGGCGGGGTCGGTGACGCCCTCGCCCTGCTGGTCCTGGTGCTGCTGGCCCTCCAGGCCGCGGTCACCGAAGGCGCGTTCGGCGGCGGGTACCGGGGTGCGGCGTTCGCGGTCGCCGCCGTGTTCGGGGCGCGGATCCTCGCCACACTCCTCTTCGGCGCCGTGCTGCTCGGGCCGATGACCACCCTCACCGCCCCCGGCGGGCCGCTCGACCGGCGCTGGACGATGGTCGGCGCGGACGGCGTGCGCGTCGCGTTGCTGGTCGTCGCACCGCTGTGGATCGGCTGGACGCCCGACAAGGCACTCGCCTTCCTGCTGGGCACCGCCTTCCTGGCCGGTGTGGCCGAGCGGTTCTGGACCGTCGCCAAGGAGAGCGCCGCCCCCGCGCTGCTGCCCGCGCCGCCGCCGGAGGGCGCGACCGTCCGTCCGCTCCCGGACCACCTGGACGCGCTGCGCCGCCTGTCGCTGCGCACGAACTTCCTCGCCGTCCCGGCCGCGGCCGCCGTGCTCCTCGTCGCCACGCTCGTCGGCAACCTGCTGGGGACGGGCATCGACTGGTTCACCACCCACCAGGCGGCCCTCGGCTCGTACGTCGCGGCCGGACTGTTCGCCGCGTCCGTGTCCGTCCTGTACTTCCTGGAGCTGCCCGACGGGCAGACCCCCCGCCCGCGCTCCCCGCTGGAGGGCCTGCGCCGCCCGTCCACCGGCAGCGGCCCCGACAAGGGCCGTACGGCGGCCATCCCGCTGCTCGTGATCGCCTGCGCCGCCGTCGCCGCGGCCATCGCGGCCGCCGCCTCCGTCGCGGTGCTGCACACCAGGGACCTCGGGGGCGGGCCCGTCGCGTTCGCCCTGCTCGTCCTCGCCCTGACGGGCGGCACGGGCCTGGGGATCCGGTCCGCCGAGGCCGTCCTGCCCGCACTCTCCCGCCGCCGGCTGCTCGCGCTGACGCTCGCCGTGACCGGAGTCGCGCTGCTGGCGATCGGGCTCGTGCCCGACATGGCGACCATGCTGTTCCTCGGGCTCGGCGCCGGTTTCTCGGCCGGCGTCGCCGCCCACACGGGCCACGCTCTGATCGACCAGGAGACGGAGGAGTTCCGGCGGCCGCGCGTCACCGAGCACCTCCAGGCGGTCGTACGCGTCGCCATCGCACTCGGCGCGCTCGTCGCCCCGCTGCTGGCCGCCGCCATCGGACCCCACCGGCTCGCGGGCGGGGACTTCGTCTTCGCGCACGGCGGCGCCGCCTTCACGCTCATGCTGGCCGGCGCGCTGCTGCTGCCGGTCGCGGCGCTCGTCCTCGCCAAGACCGACGACCGCTCCGGCGTCCCGCTGCGCCGCGACCTGCGGGACGCGCTGCGCGGGGCCGACCCGGCCCAGGCGCCGTCGACCACCGGGTTCTTCATCGCCCTGGAGGGCGGCGACGGGGCCGGCAAGTCCACGCAGGTGGAGGCGCTCGCCGCATGGATCCGCGCCAAGGGCCACGAGGTCGTGGTCACGCGCGAGCCCGGCGCCACGCCCATCGGCAAGCGGCTCCGCTCGATCCTGCTCGACGTGTCGAGCGCCGGACTGTCCAACCGCGCGGAGGCACTGCTGTACGCCGCCGACCGCGCCGAGCACGTCGACTCGCTGGTCCGCCCCGCCCTGGAGCGCGGCGCGATCGTCATCTCCGACCGGTACATCGACTCCTCCGTGGCCTACCAGGGCGCCGGCCGGGACCTGTCCCCGACCGAGATCGCCCGGATCAACCGCTGGGCGACCGGTGGGCTCGTACCGCATCTGACCGTCCTGCTGGACGTCCCGCCGGAGACCGCGCGGGAGCGGTTCACGGAGGCGCCGGACCGGCTGGAGTCGGAGCCCGCGGAGTTCCACCGGCGCGTACGGGCCGGGTTCCTCGCCCTCGCGGCGGCGGACCCCGGGCGCTACCTGGTGGTGGACGCCGGCCAGGAACCGGAGGCCGTCACCACCGTCGTACGCCACCGGCTCGATCAGATGCTGCCGCTCTCCGAGGCCGAGATCCGGGCCATGGAGGCGGCGCGGAAGGCGGCCGAGGAGGAGGCCCGGCGCAAGGCCGAGGAAGAGGCGGCGCGCAAGGCCGAGGAAGAGCGCCTGGAGCGGGAGCGCCAGGAGCAGCTCGCCAAGCTGCGCGCCGAGGAGGAGGAGCGCAAGCGCCGAGAGGAGGAGGAAGCGCGGCAGCGCGAGGCCGAGCGGCAGGCCGAGGAGGCCAGGCGGCGTGCCGAGGAGGCGCGCCGGCTGGCCGAGGAGGAGCGGCGGCGCCGCGAGGCCGAGGAGAAGGCCCGCAGGGAGGAGCAGGAGCGGCTGCGCAAGCTCAAGGAGGAGCAGGAGCGGCTGCGCGCCGAGGCCGAGGCGCGGCGCCTGGAGAAGCAGCGCAAGGCCGAGGAGGCCCTGCTGCGCGCCGAGGAGGCCCGCCGCCTCGCGGAGGCCGCCGCCGCCGCGTCCGCCTCCGTCTCCGCCACCGAGGTCACGGTGCCGACCCCGGTGGTGAACCCGGTGGTGAACCCCGACCAGGACACCCAGGAAGTCCCGGCGCCGCGCGTCAACATGCGCAAGGACGACGAAACCGCGGTACTGCCCCGGATCCAGGACGGCACGGACCGGGACCGTGCGGCCACCGATGCCCCCGGTGCCGCCGGGCCCGCCGACGAGACGGCGGTCCTGCCGCCGGTACGCGGCGGCACGGCCCCGGCCGGCCGCTCGGCGGGCGTCCCGCGCGGCGGTGGCGCCGAGCCGCCCGCCCCGGCCCCCGGTGCGGACGACGAGACGGCCCTGCTGCGCCCCGTACGGGACGGGCACGCCGGGCCCGCCGACGAGACGGCCGTCCTGCCGCCGGTACGCGGCGGCAGCCCGGCGGACCGCGTGCCGCCCGGCTACTTCCGGGACGAGGAGCCCCGCCGGAGCGACCGGAACGACCGGGGAGACCGGAACGACCGGCCCGAGGGGGTTGCGGGAGCCGAGCGGACGCGTGAGCTGCCGCAGGTCGACGAGCAGGGCCGCCCGCGGCGCCGTTCCGACTGGGCCGAGGAGACCCCGCTGGACGATCTGCCGTCGCTCGCGGACGAGCTGCTCGGCCCGCGCGAGGACGACGACGACCCGCGCGGCGGCGGCCACCGCTGACGGTGGCGTACGACCGGCCGCCGGCGTACCACCGCCCTGGCGCCGGGGGCCGGCGTTGTCGTACCCGTCCCCCACAATGGAATCCGCACCAGCAGCACGACGCGTCCGCAGAAAGGCGGTGACCCGTGCCCGTATGGGACGACCTGGTCGGTCAGGACCGAATCCAGGCACAGCTCGGCGGGGCCGCCCGCGACGCCGACGCGCTCGTCACCGCCGAGGCGAACGGCGCCGCCCCGCCGGACGCCTCGAGGATGACGCACGCCTGGCTGTTCACGGGCCCGCCGGGCGCCGGACGGGAGACCGCGGCCCGCGCCTTCGCCGCCGCCCTGCAGTGCGTCAGTCCCGACCGGGCCCTCGGCGCCGAACCCGGCTGCGGGTTCTGCGACGGATGCCACACCACCCTCGTCGGTACGCACGCGGACGTGGAGATCGTCCGCACCGACCTGCTGTCCATCGGCGTCAAGGAGACCCGCGAGCTCGTCCGGCGCGCCCAGCTCTCACCCGCCGGCGGCCGCTGGCAGGTCATCGTCCTGGAGGACGCCGACCGCCTCACCGAGGGCGCGGGGAACGTCCTGCTGAAGGCCGTCGAGGAGCCCGCGCCCCGCACGGTCTGGCTGCTGTGCGCCCCGTCCATCGAGGACGTCCTGCCCACCATCCGCTCCCGCTGCCGTCACCTCACCCTGCGCACGCCCCCCGTGGAGGCCGTGGCCGACGTCCTGGTCCGGCGCGACGGCATCGCACCGGAAGCCGCGGCGATGGCCGCCCGCGCCACCCAGGGGCACATCGACCGCGCCCGGCGCCTCGCCACCGACGAGCGGGCCCGCGCGCGGCGGGCCACCGTGCTCAAGCTGCCGCTGCGCGTGGCGGACATCGGCGGCTGCCTGAAGGCGGCCCAGGAGCTGATCGACGCCGCCGCCGAGGACGCCAAGCAGGCGTCGGAGGAGCTCGACGTCAAGGAGACCGAGGACATGAAGGCCGCGCTGGGCGCTTCCCAGGGCGGCCGGATGCCCCGCGGCACCGCGGGTGTCATGAAGGAGCTGGAGGACAAGCAGAAGCGCCGCAAGACGCGTACCCAGCGCGACAGCCTGGACCTGGCCCTCAGCGACCTCACCGGCTTCTACCGCGATGTGCTGGCGCTCCAGCTCGGCTCCCGCACCGCCATCGCCAACGAGGACGTACGGGACACGATCGAGCGGACGGCCCGCGACTCCGCCCCCGAGGCGACCCTGCGCCGGATCGAGGCGATCCTCGCCTGCCGGGAGGCCCTGGAGACCAACGTGGCACCGCTGCTCGCGGTCGAGGCCATGACCATGGCGCTGCGCGCGGGCTGAGCACCGCGTCCGGATGGCGCTCACCCATACGGGTACGAAGAGGAACAATCCGTCACCATCCGGATACCCTCCGGGGATGGACTCCGTTCGCCTGTTCCGTGCCACCGCCGTCACCCTCTCGGCCTTCGGCCTGCTCGTCGCAGGCTGCACCGACGGCGGTACGACCCTGTCCGCATCAGCCTCCGCGTCCCGAGCCGTCGCCTCGGCGGAGGAGCTCAAGTCCTTCTACGGCCAGCGGCTGCGCTGGCGCGAGTGCGGCGTCCCCGGCTTCGATTGCGCCACGCTCCGGGCCCCGCTCGACTACGCGAAGCCCGACGGGGAGCAGGTGAAGCTGGCCGTCTCCCGCGTCAGGGCCACCGGCCCCGGCAAGCGCATCGGCTCGCTGCTGGTCAACCCCGGCGGCCCCGGCGGCTCGGCGGTCGGCTTCCTCCAGGGGTACGCCGGGCTCGGCTACCCCGCCCCGGTGCGCGCCCGCTACGACATGGTGGCCATCGACCCGCGCGGCGTGGCCCGCAGCGAACCGGTCGAGTGCCTCGACGGACCGGCGATGGACGCGTACACCCAGGTCGACCAGACACCGGACGGGCCGGGCGAGACGGATCTGCTGACCGCGTCGTACCAGCGCTTCGCGCGGGGCTGCGCCAAGCGCTCCGGCCGGATCCTGCCCCATGTCTCCACCGTCGAGTCCGCCCGCGACATGGACATCCTGCGCGCCGCGCTGGGCGACAGGAAGCTGCACTACGTCGGCGCCTCGTACGGCACGTTCCTCGGCGCGACGTACGCCGAGCTCTTTCCGTCCCGCACGGGCCGCCTCGTCCTGGACGGCGCGATGGACCCCTCCCTGCCGACCTCCGAGCTCAACCGGGACCAGACGGCGGGCTTCCAGCGCGCCTTCGAGTCCTTCGCCGCCGACTGCGTCGAGCAGTCCGACTGCCCCCTCGGCACCCGGTCGCCCGGCGACGCGGCCACCCGCCTCAAGGCGTTCTTCCAGCGGCTCGACGCCCACCCCGTCCCCACCGGCGAGCGCCGCCCCCTCGGCGAGGCCCTGGCCACCACGGGGGTGATCGCCGCGATGTACGACGAGAGCGCCTGGCCCCAACTGCGCGAGGCCCTCACCCGTGCGATGAAGGGCGAGGGCGCGGCGCTCCTCGCGCTCGCCGACAGCTACTACGAGCGTGAGAGCGACGGCACCTACTCGAACCTGATGTTCGCCAACGCCGCGGTGAACTGCCTGGACCAGGCTCCCGCCTTCACCGGGCCCGACGAGGTGACCGACGCCCTGCCCTCCTTCGAGAAGGCGTCACCGGTGTTCGGCAGGGGCCTGGCGTGGGCCTCCCTGAGCTGCGCGGGCTGGCCCGCGGAGCCCACCGGCGCCCCGCACCGCATCGAGGCGAAGGGCGCCGCCCCGATCCTCGTGGTCGGCACCACCCGCGACCCGGCCACCCCCTACAAGTGGGCCCAGGCCCTCGCCGGCCAGCTCGCCACCGGAACCCTGCTCACCTACGAGGGCGACGGTCACACCGCGTACGGCCGCGGCAGCGACTGCGTCGACACCGCGATCAACGCCTACCTCCTCCAGGGCACGGTCCCCCCGGACGGCAAGCGCTGCCGCTGACGCCCGGTCCGGCCGGCCCTCCGCCCCGGCGGCCGCACCGCGCGGCCGCCGGTAAGGGATGTGCGAGGCACCCCTCGGACCTGTGTAGACTTGGGCTCGCTGATGCACCCCCCGCGGGGTTCGCACAGCATGCCGCCTTAGCTCAGTTGGCCAGAGCAACGCACTCGTAATGCGTAGGTCTCGGGTTCGAATCCCGAAGGCGGCTTTCATGAGGAAGCCCAGGTCGGTACCCCTGACCTGGGCTTTTCTCATGTCCGGCGCCGGGTGGCGATCCGGTGGGTGTCAGCTGGTCCAGAAGTCCCACCAGCGGGTCAGGATCAGCACCGCGATGATGCCGATGTGCAGGACGGGCACGACCCAGGTGAACTCGTCGAAGAAGCCCCGGACCGCCCGCGGCGCCGGCAGCAGGCCGTTGCGCACGGTGTGCGAGGTGACGTACCAGAACATCACGATGGTGGCGGTCCAGGCCAGACAGCACCACAGGCACAGCGAGTTGATCTCGTACAGCGACTGGTACTGCAGCCAGGTGCAGAAGGCGACGCCGAGCAGGGTGCCCGCGTTGAGGCCGAGCCAGTACCAGCGGCGGAAGCGGGCGCCGGACAGCAGGGCCATGCCGATGGCGACGACCATGCCGTACGCGACCAGGCCCAGCATCGGGTTCGGGAAGCCGAAGACCGAAGCCTGGGCGCTCGTCATGATGTTGCCGCAGGAGACGACGGGGTTCAGGCTGCAGCCCGGCGTGAAGCCCGGGTCCTCCAGCAGCTTGAACTTGTCGAGGGTGATCACCCAGGCCGCGAGCAGCCCCGCCGCTCCGGTCACCACCAGCATCCACGCGAACGCCCGGCCCGCCCCCGTGATGACGGTGGGGGCGGACCGGGCGCCGGACGCCGCGGCGTCCGGTGTCGTCTTCGTGGTCGTCGTCGAGGAGGTCGATGTCGTCGATGTCGTCATGTCCGTGGCGCCGATCAGCTGCGGACCCTGCGGACCGGCAGCAGGCAGTGCGCGCTGGACTGCAGCAGCTCGTCGGAGACGAAGGCGCGCAGCCGGTCGGGGCCGACCTCCTTGCCCGCCACCGCTTCCGGCCACGGACGGGTGGCGATGATCAGGTAGGCGGTGCCGCTCTCGTGCGCGTCCTTCTCCCACTCCGGCGGGACCGGGCACTGCGCCTTCATGAACGGCAACTGCAGGACCGCCCGCTGAGCCTCCACCAGCAGACTGACCGGGATCTGCGGCTCCCGGCCCAGGTCGGTCAGTCGTTCACCGATCGACAGGCCGAGCCGCTCCAGCTCGGACCGCATCGCCTCCTCACCGGCCTCCGGCCCTTCGGTGCCGTCGCCGAGCGAGTACACCATGAGGAACGGCGTCGCCGGCTTCTCGGATTCGTCGGAGGGCTCGCTCGTCCAGGGGATGACCGCGAGCGTCCCCAGGAGGGAACGCTGCTGTCCGGGCGAGTCGACGGTGGATGAAGTCATGCCGCCGGATATTAGTGGTGTTGTCATGACTGCCCGGGCGCGTTTACACCCGTTCGGCCGATCCTCCGGGGCTCCGTTTCACCCTCCGGAACGGTTTTCGTGCGATCTCGTTGTGCCCGGCGGGAGTCCGTCCGTAGAGGGGATCACCGATGGTCGTCAGGGGACGGCGCGCCGCGCTGCGCGCGCTCTTCACCTTCTCCGTGGTGGCGTTCACCGGCGGCGCGCTCGCCCGCATCGCCGCCACCACGCCCGCCCGCCGCACCCACGCGCCCGGCGGTACGGGAGACGCGTTCGCCGAGATGTACCGGGGGCGGCGCATCGAGGTCCGAGGGGCGGACGGCGCGTACGGGGGCGGCCCGGAGGCCCGCGTGGACGGGCGGCGACTGCCGGTGATGCGGTGCGCGGACGGGGGATACCTCACCCCGGTCGATCACTACGCCTCCTACCCGACGCCGCTCGAGGCGGTCCGCGCCGCGGTGGACGAACTGGGCGACGCCCGGCTGGCCGACACCCTTGGAGGGGCTCATGGCGTACACGCGTAAGAACCAGCGGGACCTCTCCGGTGCCGAGCGCAAGCGGTTCGTCGCGGCCGTGCTCGAACTCAAGCGCGCCGGCCGGTACGACGACTTCGTCCGTACGCACGTCCGGTACTACCGCTCGGACGGCGACAAGGGGCTGCGGGTCGCGCACATGGCACCGTCCTTCCTGCCCTGGCACCGCCAGTACCTGCTGGAGTTCGAGCGGGCCCTGCAGGAGGTCGACCCCGGGGTGACGGTCCCGTACTGGGACTGGACCCAGGACAACACCCCCGCCGCGTCCCTGTGGAGCGAGGACTTCATGGGCGGCAACGGACGCCGCCGCGACCAGCAGGTGATGACGGGCCCGTTCGCGTACGCCAAGGGCCACTGGGCCATCGAGGTCGGCGTCACCGAGAACCGCTTCCTGACACGGAACTTCGGCAACCCCTCCCGCCCCATCGGGCTGCCCACGCGCCAGGAGCTGGCCGCCGCCACCAGCGAGACCGTGTACGACGCGTACCCATGGAACTCCACGAGCCGCATGGGCTTCCGCAACAAGCTGGAGGGCTGGTCGCAGGAGCGCGGCACGGGCCGGTGGCGCAACCACAACCGGGTCCACCGGTGGGTGGGCGGGCTGATGCTGGGCGGCGCCTCCGTCAACGACCCGGTCTTCTGGCTGCACCACGCCTTCGTCGACCTCGTCTGGTCGCGCTGGCAGAGCCGGAACCCCCGGGCCGGTTACCTGCCCGACGTTCCGCCGCCGCCCGGCTCCCCCGAGCGCGGGCGGGTCGTCGCCCGTGACCAACCGATGCCCCCGTGGGACGTCACGCCCGCCGACGTCGCCGCCCACGACCACGTGTACCGGTACGCCTGACCGGGCGCGGGTGCGGTCACGTACGCGGGCGGCCGGGCATACGGACGGTCCCCCGGCCGGTGAGGAGCCGGGGGACCGTGGTCCGCGTGACGGGAGAGGTCGGGTCAGCCGCCGTAGCCGTTGTCGACGTGGCCGTTGCCCTGGCCGTTGTGGCCCTTGCCGTCGTCGTAGCCGCCCTTGTCGTCCTGCTTCCCGCCCTTGCCGTCCTGCTTGCTGCCCTTGCCGTCGTCCTTGCCGTGCTGGATGTTCGCGCACTTGTTGCCGAAGGCCGGGTTCAGGGCACCGACGAGGTTGATGGTGTTGCCGCAGAAGTTGATCGGAATGTCGATCGGCACCTGGACGATGTTGCCGGAGAGGACCCCGGGGCTGTTGACGGCGGCCGCCTCGGCCTCCGCGCCGGCGACGGCCACGCCGGCTCCACTCAGGGCCATGGCGCCCGTGCCGGCGATGATGACGGCGGCCTTCGCGATGCGAGACATCAAAATCTCCTTGTACAGGGGAAATCCGACCGCGGGCCTGCGGTCGTCACGCTTCGTACAACGTGGTGACGCAGAGCCAGTAACGGGTAGACTGCGCAAAAGGGGCGCGACGCGCTCGAAATAGCCCATTCGGACGCGTGTGAGCCCGGCGCGCGTCAGTTCGTGGCGCCGCCGTCCATGCCGAGGTGGGACCCAAGACTCCCGGAGAGGGCCGGCGGCAGGAGGCCGGCCTCGGGCAGCTGGGCGGCAGGCAGGCCGAGCGCGGCCGGTTGCGGCAGAGTGAGGGGGGGCGCGACGTTCGCGCCGGGCGTCTTGGCGTTCAGAGCGGACTCGGGCGTGGAGAGCAGTGCCCTCGTCACCGGCTGGTCCTCGATGACCTCGGGCAGCGCGGCGGTGATCAGCGTCTCCGGCATGGTGCTCGCGATCGGCACCTGCGGCACGAGGAGCGGCTGCACCCGGCCGTCGGTGCGCGCGGTCAGCCCCATCGGCGTCCCGGGCACGGGGATCGGCACGCCGGTGCTCACGGTCGGCGGCGCCATGGGGAGCACCATGCCGAGTGTCTGCAGCGGGACGTCCACCGGAGCCGTCGGCGCGGCGGCCGCGGCCGCGGGCGTGGCCAGGGCCGCCGAGGCGGCGGAGGCCAGAGCCGTGACGACCATGCCCATGCCGATCTGGGTTTTGGGGTTCATGTGCTGCGTACGCCTTCCCGGGCTTTGTGAGTACGTTGCTGATGGAATGAACGAGCACGCGCCGACGAACGCGTCAGAATTCGCCTGGTTGCAGCAATGCGGCATCCGTCGGTCCGACAGCGGGAAGGGGCCGGGGCGGGGACGACGTCGTCCCCGCCCCGGCCCCGTACGGCGCGCGCGTGGCGCTTACTTGCCGCCCAGCGGCAACCCGCCGAGCAGCCCCTGCTCCTGCGGCTTGAGGTCGCGCGCGGTGTCGGTCACCTTGCCGACGAGCTTGTTGCCGGCGGCCTTGCCCACGGCGTCGGTCGGGACGGACTCGGTCAGACCGCGCTTGCCCAGCGTGTCGACCGCACCGTTCAGGCTGGAGGGGGTGAGGCTGTCGGCGGCAAAGGCCGGGGCGGCGACGCCCAGAGCCATCACGGAACCGGCGACGACGGCGGCAACCTTCGTGGGCTTCATGGGTGGTGAGTCCTTCCTGGATGGACGACTGTTCGCGACAACTCGCGCCTCCGGCAGGTGACTTGGAAGGTCACACTGTGTGGCGCCCTGTCATCTGTAACGAGCCCTCCGCGCGGCGGAAACTCCGGAACCGTGGAATTCTCGACACAGCACCCGAATGATGTGGACCGGTCCTCATATCGTATGAACGGGCAAGAGGAGAACCCTGTTGGCTCAGTGCCCCTGAGCCGACAGGGTTCTCCGGTGCTCCGGACGGGGCCGGGGGCGGCTCCGGTACCGGTGGCGTGCGGGCGCGTGCGTCAGAGCGCGGGCGTCTGCGTCATGTCGTTGGGCGCCGGCAGGTTCATCGCGGGCTGGCCCTGCATGTTCTTGGCCGTCATCATGAGGAAGTCGGCCATGGACTTCAGGGTCGTCTGGACCTGCGGCGCGACCGTGGCCGTCTGGCCCGCGGTCGAAGCGGCGACCAGCTCGTCGACCGCCTTGTCGATGGCGGCGAGCGCGTCGTCCATCGCGTCCATGCTCGTGTCGCGCTGCGAGTCGTCGGCGGTCGTCTCGTCCGCCGGCTGCTTCGGCGTGGTCGGGGCGGCCGGCGTGTCCGTCGCGTTCGCCTTCTTGACGGCCTCCATCGCGGCGTCGATGTCCGCGCTGTACTTGGCGGCGTCGGTGGTGCTGAGCTTGCCGTTGTCGGCCTTCAGCACGGCGTTGAGCAGCGCGCTGATCGGGTCGACCAGCGTCCCGGTGTTGTCCAGGGGCTGCACCTGCTTGAGCAGGGTGGGCGCCTGCGGCAGCGGGGCGCGCGAGGCGGAGTCGGAGTGGGCGACGGAGGGTCCTGCCGCACCGAGGGTGAGGGCGGCGCAGAGGGCAGTGGCCGCCATGCGGCGGGGAGTCACGAGACGCATGTGGAGTCCTTCCAGTGAGGATGCGTCGGAACGAACGTGACATCACCGTCGGACGGCCGAACGCGGCTCGCAATTGGATCAGTTACGGATCGTGACTGGGCCCGCCGGGTGAATCAATGCGGCTGACCTGCTGGAAACCTCCGCGGGAGAGGGTTGATCGGACCGGGTGCGGGGCCGCCGATAGGGGGACGGGCCGTGGTGGGCCGGGTCCGGTGAGGGAATTCCCGAGGCGGGGGAGGAGGGGGAGGCGGAGGCAGCGGGGGAGCAAAAGAACGGTGCGCCACGTGGAGGGGTGGCGCACCAAAACCGCGGATGGGGACGCGTCAGTCGTTGATGCAGACGTTGCCGAACGCCGGGTTCAGCACGCCGACGAGGTCGATGGTGTTGCCGCACAGGTTGATCGGGATGTGGATCGGCACCTGCACCAGGTTGCCGGAGATGACACCGGGGGACCCCACGGCCGCACCCTCCGAGACGGCGTCGGCGGCCGCGACCCCCGAGGTGCCGGCGACGGACGCGGCGATGGCGGAGGTCAGGATGGCAGCCTTCGCGATACGGGACATGGTGAAGAGCTCCTAGTTCGATGATGCTGCGGGCCGACGTGCCCGGCTACATCAACAACGCGCCAGCATTTCCACGGTTGCGCTACCGAATGGGTGAACCGTCGGATGAGCGCCGGACGGACACGAGCCGCCACGAAGAGCACGTTGAAATAAGGAAGTTGCTGTGACCGTGTTTCAAATGCTTCATGATTGTGCTTGTTGAGTTATAACGTTCATGCTCGTTCCTCACCGGTCCCTTCCATATTCGCCGCTATTACGTGGTGCAGCGGGAGAGTTCGCCCATTCCGCGGATTCTGCGGACGACGTGACGATTCCGGAAACCCCGGCGTGCCCGGCGGAAGTCCGCCGCGCGCCCTTCCGGAGCGCCGCCCCCTCAATGCCACCCGTTTTCGCAAAAAGGCTTCGCAGAAAGGGTCACGCGTGCGCCTCCCCTTCACCGCACTGCATGTTGTCCAGCCCGGCGACGGCGGCGTGGCCCGGGTGGTCACCGACGTGGTCGGCGCACAAGTGGCGCAGGGAATGCGGGTGGTGGTCGCCTGTCCGCCCGGGGTGCCGCTCGCCTCGGCGGTACGGGCCGCGGGCGCCGAGGTGCACCCGTGGCCGGCGGGACGTGATCCGGGGTGGCGGCTGCCCGCCGAGTGCCGCCGGGTCGCGCGGATCGTCGCACGCGTGCGCCCGGACCTGGTGCACGCGCACAGCGCCAAGGCCGGGATGGCCGCCCGTCTCGCCGTACGCGGCCGCGTCCCCACCGTTCACCAGCCGCACGCCTGGTCCTTCGAGGCGGTCGGCGGGCCGGCCGGGGTGGTCGCCCGGTACTGGGAGCGGTGGGCGGCGGCCCTCTGGACCGACCGGATCGTGTGCGTGAGCGAGGCCGAGCGGGAGCGGGGCGTCCGTGCCGGGGTCCGGGCACCGTGGTCGGTGGTCCACAACGGCGTCGACACCGGGCGGTTCGCCGACGGACCCGACCGGGCCGCCGCCCGCGCCGCCCTCGCGCACCGGTTCGCCGCGCTGGCGCCGGCGTCGCCGCTCGTGGTGTGTGTGGGACGGCTGTGCCGGCAGAAGGGCCAGGACGCGCTGCTCCAGGCCTGGCGGACGGTCGTCGAACACGTCCCCAGGGCTCGTCTCGCGCTCGTCGGTGAAGGCCCCGCCGGTGCCGCTCTGCGTGCCGCCGCGCCGGCCTCCGTCGTCTTCGCGGGGGCCGTCGAGGACCCCGCGCCCTGGTACCGGGCAGCCGACCTGGTCGTCCTGCCGTCCCGCTGGGAAGGGATGGCGCTCGCGCCGCTGGAGGCCATGGCGAGCGGCCGCGCGGTCGTCGTCACCGACGTCGACGGGGCCCGCGAGAGCCTGGCGCCCGGGCACGACGTGCACTGCCTCGTCCCGCCGGACGACCCCGACGCGCTCGCCGCCGCGCTGACCCGGCTGCTCCAGCGGCCGCTCCTGCGGCAGACCCTCGGCCGCGAGGCGCGCTCGCACGCCTGTGCGGCGTACGACGTGCGCCGCGTCGGTGCGGCCCTGACGGAGGTGTACCGCGAGGTGGCCGGCCCGCGCCGGTCCGCGCTGCGAGAGCCGGTCGCCCGGTGACCCCGGAGAGCATCCGCTGCACGCAGCCCGGCGAGGCCGCGCCTGCCGCCGACGCCCGGCAGCCGCGGGACACCGCGCCGCACCCGGGCGCGGCGCAGCCCGCCGGAGTGGCGCCGCCGGCGGTGGCCGCCCAGCCCGCGGGTCCTGGGCAGCCCTCGGGTGCCGCGCCGCCGGCCCATACGGTTCCGCCGTCGTCCGGAGCCGTCGCGCAGCCCGCCGCCGGGGAGGCGGCCACCGCCGTCGTGCCGGGCCCCGGGAGCCCCGGCGGCCCGGGGCCCGGCCAGGCCGCCGGGCCCCTCGCCGGCGCCCGCGTCACCGTCGGGCCGCCGCGGAACCCGGTCGCGGCCGATCCGGTCCCACCGCCGCGGCGGCGGCGCCCCGCGGCGGCCCCGTTCGGCTCGGCGCTCGTCGCCGCGGATTGCGTCGCCGTCCTGGTGGGCGCCCTGCTCCTGACCCCCGAGCAGCGCGACGCGGCCCTGTTGATGCAGCTCACCCTCTGCGTCGCGGTGCTCAACGCGCAGGCGGGGCTCTACGGCACACCGAGCCGTCCGGGCGCCCTGCCCCGCGTGCTGGACGAACTGCCCGCCCTCGCCACCCGCGCCGCCGCCGCCTGGTGCACGGCCGCCGCGCTGCTGGCCGCGTGCGCACCGGGGCGGGCCCTCGGGCTGGCGGCGCTGGCGTCCGCGTACGCCGCGCACCTGGCGTTCGTCACCTGTTGCCGCGCCGTCGCCCACCACCGGCGGCGCCGGGCCGTGCGCGCCCGTCCGCGCCCCGTCCTCGTCGCCGGGGCCGTTCCGGCCGCGCAGCGGCTCGCGGCCACGCTCGCCGAGCACCCGGAGTACGGGCTCCGGCCGGTCGGCATCGTCAGCGGCCCCCGGGGGAACGGCGGTCCGGCGCCGCTGCCGGTGCTGACCACCGCGGAGGAGATCCACCGGGCGGTCGTCCGGAACGGTGTCGCCGACGCCCTGTTCGCCGCCGGTACGGGGGGTGCGGACGGTGCCGGGCCGGACAGGCCCGACCTCGTCGGGCTGCTGCGCCGCCACGGCTGCGCCAGCTGGCTGGCCGGTGCAGCGGACGGCCCCGGCGGCGGCACCGCCATGAACCTGCACCTGTGGGGTTTCGTCTGCCGCCGCCTCGACACGCCGCCCGGCCAGGGGCTCGGGAGCCGTCTGCCGAAGCGGATCCTCGATCTCGTCCTCGCCGTCCCCCTGCTGCTGGCGCTCACCCCGCTGATGCTGCTGTGCGCCGCCGCTATCCGCCTCTCCGACGGTCCCGGTGTCCTTTTCCGCCAGGAGCGCGTCGGCCAGCACGGCCGGCCGTTCACCCTGCTGAAGTTCCGTACCCTGCGTCCGAGCGACGAGCAGGAGGCGGCCACCCGGTGGAGCGTCGCCCACGACGAGCGGCTCAGCGGTGTCGGCGCCCTCCTGCGCCGCACCTCGCTCGACGAACTGCCGCAGCTGTGGAACGTGCTGCGCGGTGACATGAGCCTGGTCGGCCCCCGTCCCGAACGGCCCTACTTCGTCGACCGGTTCAGCCACCTGCACCCCGGGTACGCGGCGCGGCACCGGATGCCCGTCGGACTGACCGGGCTCGCGCAGGTGCACGGGCTGCGCGGCGACACCTCGATCGAGGACCGGTGCCGCTTCGACAACCACTACATCGACCACTGGTCGCTCTGGCAGGACGTGTGCATCCTGCTGCGCACGGCCGCCTCCCTGTTCCGTCCGGCGGGCAGCTGATGCGGGCACCCGCCTGGGCGCCGCTGGTGCCGCTGCTCGCGGTCGTCGCGCTCCTCGCCGTCCCGGTCACCGGGGGGGAGGGGAGGGCCACCCTCGCCGACCTCGCCTCCGCCGTGCTCGTCGCCTTCTGCCTGGTGCGGCTCGTCCGCGCCCGGGCCCGGCCGCTGGACCGGGTCGCGGCGCTCGTGCTGGGCCTGCCCGTGCCGGCCGTCTGCGTGGCGGCGGTGACGGCCCACGACATGGCGGGCGCACTCCCGGGCGTCGTGCGCTACCTCCAGGTCTTCGTCCTCGTGCCGGCGGCCGTGGTGCTGCTCGTACGGGACCGGAAGGACTTCACGCTGGTCGCGTGGGCGCTGGTCGGACTGGCCCTGGTGGAGGGGGCCGTGGGCGCCGTCCAGTACCTGACCGGCACCGGCGCCTCGTACATGGGCGAGGACATCCGGGCGGTGGGGACCTTCTCGCCCGCCGACGTGATGGGCATGGCGACGGTCGTCTCGTACGGGCTGCTGTCCGCCCTCGGGATCGCGCTCGCCACGGCGGCACGGCGGGTGCGCGTCACGGCGCTCGTCTGCGCCGGTCTGCTGGTCATGCCGCTGGTGGTGTCGTTCAGCCGCGGCGCCTGGATCGCGACGCTGGCGGGGTGTGCGGCGCAGCTCGTCCTGTCCGGTCCGCGCAGGGCGGCGCGGGTCGGCCTGGCCGCCGGGGCGCTGGGCGTGGTGCTGGTGGCCGGGTTCGGGGTCGGATCGCAGCTGCTCCAGGAGCGGGTGGCGAGCATCTCGCGGGTCACGGCCGCACCGGACCGGTCGGTGACCGACCGGTACACCATGTGGGCGGCGGCGGGCGCGATGTGGCGCACCGAGCCCGTCACGGGCGTGGGACTCAAGGCGTTCCCGCACTACCGGGACAGCCACGCGTCGCTGGCGCTCTCCTCCGGCAGTGACACGGCGGGGGCGGGCTACGGCTTCCGGCGGCAACCGCTGCTGTCGCCGCACAACATGTACCTCCTGGTCCTCGGTGAGCAGGGGCTGCTCGGCCTGCTCGCTTTCGCCGGCGGCTGGCTGGCCCTGCTGGTGCGCGCCCTGGTGCGGCTGCGGTCCGCCCAGCGGAAGGTCCCGGAGCGGGGGCGCGGGGTGGGCGCGGCGGCCGGGTGCGGGCTGGTCGCGACCGGACTGCTGGTGCGGCAGCTCGTCGACTTCACGTACGCGGACATCGGCGGCCCGCCGACGGTCCTGACGGCGGTGGTGCTGGGCCTGGCGGCCTGGTGGGCCCTGGCTCCGGCGCACGCCGCTCCCCGGACGAGGGGCGCGGTGGAGGGTCCGGCGGGCGCTGCCCGGCCGGTGGAGCGGGCCGGCGTCGCGGCTGTTCCGCAGCTCGCCGGGGTGGCCGCGGGAACCGGCCGGGTGGTGGCGCGTGACTGACGGCTCTCCGGGCACGGTGACGCTCCCCGCCCGCGGCGGCCCCGCGGTGTGGCGGCCGTCCGACCGGTTCCTGGCCCGCGCGGCGGTCCTGACGGCCGCGCTGACCGCCGCGGGGGCGCTGCTCGGCCTGGTACGCGACCAGCTCCTCGCGGTCACCTTCGGCGCGGGTGACAGCACGGACGCCTTCCTCGTCGCCTGGACCGTTCCCGAGTTCGCGGCGACGCTCCTCGTCGAGGACGCGATGGCACTGCTGCTGGTACCCGCCTTCAGCGCCGCGCTCGCCCGGCGGGCCGAGGGCGTTCGGCCCGACCCGGTCCGGGCGCTGGTGCGGGCCACGCTGCCGGGGGCGGTGCTCGCGGCCGCCGCGGGCGCCGGTCTCCTGGCGCTGGCCGCGCCCCGGCTCGTACCGCTGCTGGCGCCCGGGCTGCCGCGGCAGGACCTCGCCGTCGACTGCACCCGGCTGACCGCGACCTGCGTGCTGTCGTTCGCGCTGGCCGGGTACTTCAGCGCGGCCCTGCGCGCCCACGGGCGGTTCGCCGCTCCGGCCGCGATCTACCTCGCGTACAACACCGGCATCATCGCGGCGGTCGTCCTGCTCGGCCCGGCCCGGGGCGTCCGGGCGGCGGCCCTGGGCGTCGCGGCGGGCGGCGTCCTGATGGCCGCGGTCCAGGCTCCCGCGCTGTGGCGGCGGCTGGGCGCGGGCCGTGCGCGTCCGGCGGGGCGGGCTCCGGATGCCGGCCGGGCGGCGCGGCGGGTGCTCGTGGTGTCGCTGATCGCGCCCGTCGTCGTGTTCTCCGCGGGCCGGCAGTCGCAGGTGCTGGTGGAGCGGTTCCTCGCCGCGCCGCTGCCCGCCGGGGCGATCTCGCACCTCAACTACGCGCAGAAGGTGGCGCAGTTGCCGATGGCGCTCTCGCTCATGCTGTGCACCGTCAGCTTCCCGGTCGTCGCGCGGGCGCTGGCGGCGGGCGACCCGCACACCGCGCGGCGGCGGGCCGAGCGCGACCTTCTGCTGGCCGCCGCCCTCGTGCTGGCCGGGGCGGCGACCGTGGTGGCCGCCGCCCCCCAGATCGTCGAACTGCTCTTCCAGCGCGGCGCCTTCGACCATGCCGACACCGCCGCGACGGCCGCCGTCATGCGGGTGTACGCGCTCGGGCTGCTGGGCCAGACCCTGGTCGGCGCGCTCGTGCGCTGCTGGTTCTCCGGCTCCCGGCCGCTGTGGTACCCGGCCGTCGCCATGGTCTGCGGTGTGGCCGCGAGCGGCGGCGCGGGGGCGTTGCTCGCCGGGCCGTGGGGCACCGCGGGCATCGCCGCCGCCAACGCGCTGGGCATCACCCTCACCGCCGGGCTCCTCCTCGGCGGCGTCCACCGGCAGCGCGTCCCCCTGGCCGCCGGGCAGCTCGCCCGGGGACTGGGCCGGCTCGCCGCCGCCGCCGTCCCCGCGACGGCCGCGGGGTGGTTGTGCGCGGCGGCGCGGCCACCGCTCCTCGCCGTGCCCCTCGCGCTCGCCGCCGTCACCGTCACGTTCCTCGCCGCCGCCTGCGCGCTGCGGGCGCCGGTGGTCCCGTCCCTGATCCGCACCGCTGCACGAAGGCTCGCTCATGGCTCCCCGCAACACCCGCCCCTGGGTGGCGATGTACCACTCGATCGACGACACGACGGATGACCCGTACCAGGTGACGGTCTCCCCGGCCCGCCTCGACCGGCAACTGCGCTGGCTGCGCGACCGCGGCCTGCGCGGCGTCGGCGTACGGCAGTTGCTGCTGTACGCCGCCCGGCACGGCGACACGCGCGGCCTGGTCGGCCTCACCTTCGACGACGGGTACGCCGACTTCCTCGACCACGCGGTGCCCGTGCTGCGCCGCCACGAGTGCACGGCCACCGTCTTCGTCCTGCCCGGGCGGCTCGGCGGCGAGAACGACTGGGACGCGCACGGCCCGCGCAAACCGCTGCTGGGCGAGGAGGGCATCCGCCGCTGCGCCGCCGCCGGCATGGAGGTCGCCTCGCACGGCCTGCTGCACGTCTCGCTGCCCGCCGCCCGCGACGCCGCCCTGGACCGCGAGGTCGCGCACAGCAGGGAGGTGCTCCGTACGATCACGGGCACGGCCCCGGAGGGCTTCTGCTACCCGTACGGTCATGTCGACGCGCGCGTGGTCCGCGCGGTGCGCGAGGCGGGGTACGCGTACGGCTGCGCGGTCGACCCCGCGCCCGGGCTGGCCGGGCTGTTCGCGCTGCCCCGGGTGCACATCGGGCAGCGCGACTCCGCCTGGCGGCTGCACGCCAAGTACCGGCTGCACTGTGTGCGGCGGGCCCCGGTGGAGCTGCCGCGCGGCCCGGTGCCGGTCTCATGACGGCCGCCCCGCGGACTCGGCGGCGCCCCGGGGCGCGACTCACCGGGGCCCGGTCCCCGCACCCCCCGGCCCCCCGGGTGCTGCACATCATCACCGGTCTCGGCATCGGCGGCGCGGAGGAGCAGCTCCGGCTGCTCGTCCCGCACCTGCGCGAAGCCACCGCCGGTGTCGTCACGCTCACCAACCCGGGCCCCGTCGCCGACGCCCTGCGCGCGGACGGCGTCCCCGTCGTCCACCTCGGCATGCGCGGCAACCGCGACCTGACCGCGCTGCCCCGCCTGGTCCGGCTCATCCGGCGCGGCGGCTTCGACGTCGTCCACACGCACCTGTACCGGGCGTGCCTGTACGGGCGGATCGCGGCACGGCTCGCCGGCGTCCGCGCGGTCGTCGCCACCGAACACTCCCTGGGCGCGTCGCAGATCGAGGGCCGGCCGCTGAGCGCCGGGGCGCGCGCCCTGTACCTCGCCGGCGAGCGGCTCGGCACCACGACGGTCGCGGTGTCCGGCACCGTGGCGCGGCGCCTGGCCGAGTGGGGCGTGCCGCCCTCCCGCATCCGGGTGGTGCCCAACGGGATCGACGCCGCCCGGTTCGCCTTCGACGCGGACGCGCGGCACGCGGCACGGCAGCGGCTGGGCCTGGCGCCCGACGCGTACGTCGTCGGAGGCGTGGGGCGGCTGGTGCCCGGCAAGCGGTTCGACACGCTGATCCGGGCGGTGGCCCCGCTGCCACCCGGTGTGCGGCTGCTGCTGGTCGGCGAGGGCGGGGAGCGGGCGCGGCTGGAGCGGGTGGCCCGGGAGTGCGGGGCCGCGGGGCGGGTGGTGTGGGCCGGCGCGGTCTCGCGCGGACTGCCGGAACTGCTGTCCGCGATGGACGTGTTCGTGTCGGCGTCGGCGGACGAGGCGTTCGGGCTGGCGGTGGTCGAGGCGCTGGCCGCCGGGCTGCCCGTGCTGTACGCGGCGTGCCCCGCGCTCGACGACCTGCCGTCCGGCCGGGCGCCGGGGGCGCGGCGGACCGGCGGGACGGCCGCGGAGCTGACCGCCGCCCTGCGCGGGGCGTACGCGACGCGCGGCGCGGCCCGGCTGCCCGTCCCCGAGGCCGTGCGCCACTACGACATCGCCCGCAGCGCCCGGCAGTTGATGTCCCTCTACCACGAAGCGAGTGAACGACGATGACTCCCCATTCCCTCCTCGTCCGCCGGGTGACCGGCCGGCTCTCCCGGCTGAGGAGCGCCCGGCCGACGGCCCGCCACCGCCGGTGGCTCGTCCCGGCCGCCGTACTGCTGGGCGTGGTGTGCGGCGGTTCCTACGGGCTGCTGGCGACCCCGGAGTACGCGGCGACCGGTTATGTGGTCGTCGTCCCGGCCGAGGGGTCCGATCCGGCCGGGGCCATGGGCCTCGCCCAGGCGTACGGGCGGGTCGCCACCGACATCGCGGTCACCGGCGACGCCCAGATCGAGGCCGGGGTCCCGGCCGCCACCCTGCGCGCGGGCGTCCTGGCGGAGACCTCGCCCGACGCGCCGATGATCTCCCTCACCGGCCGGGCGCCCGACCCGCGGACCGCGGCCGCCATGGCCGACAGCGTGGCGAGGGCCCTCGTGCGGAAGGGCGGCCACACCGAGGCGAGCACCGGTGTGAAGGTCCTGCAGTTCACCCGCGCCACCCCGCCCACCGAGCCGGTCTCGCCCTCCGCGCCGCTGTCCGCGCTCGTCGGCGGCTGCGCGGGCGGCCTGCTCGGCGGGCTGGCGCTGCTGGTCCGGCCGCGCCCCGGGCACGGGGAGGAGCGGTACGCGGCGGTGCCCGGCCCCGTCCCGGCCCGCCCGCAGGAGGCCGCGGTATGAGCTTCGACGTGACGGTCTGCCGCGACGGCGAGGAGTTCGGCCGGCTGGCGGGCGAGTGGGCCGGCCTCCACCGCGGGTGCGCGGCCGCCACCCCGTTCCAGGCCCACTCCTGGCTGCACTCCTGGTGGACGTCGTACGGGACCCCGGGCCGCCTCCGGGTGGTGCTGGTACGCCGCGGGGGCCGACTCGTCGCCGCGGCGCCGCTGCGGCTGGTGCCCGGCCCGGTGCCGGTGCTGACGCCCCTGGGCGGCGCCATCACCGACTTCTCCGACGTGCTCGTGGACGACGCGTGCGAGGAGGCGGTGGCCGCACTGACCCGGGCGCTCGGCGAACTGGCCCGGAGCGCGGTCATCGACCTGCGGGAGGTGCGCGCCGGGGCGGTGGCCGAGCGGGTCTGGGCTCAGTGGCGGGGGCCGCGCCACCGGCTGGCGGACTCCGTCTGCCTGGACCTGCCCCCGCTGCCCATCGACGGACTGGTGGGGCGCCTCCCGCGGGCCAGGGCGCAGCGGGCCCGGGCCAAGCTGCGCAGGATCGAGAACGCCGGGGTCGAGGAGCGGGTCGTCCCGCCGGTGGAGATCCCCCAGGCCCTCGAGCGGCTTCTGGAGCTGCACCGGCGGCAGTGGGAGGGCAGGCGGGTGACATCGGAGCACCTCACCCGGCGGTTCGCCGAGCACCTCCAGCGGGCCGTACGGCCGATGGCGGAGTCGGGGAACGCGATGGTGACGGAGTTCCGCATCGCCGGTGACGTGGTCGCCGCCAACATCACCCTGATGTCGCCGCGGCTGTCGGGCGCCTATCTGTACGGGGCGGACCCCGCTCTGCGGACCGGCAAGGTGGACGTGCTGGCGATGCTGCTGCGCACCTGTGCACAGGAGTGCAGCACGAACGGCCGCGCCACGCTCAGCCTGCTGCGCGGCACCGAGCCCTACAAGCGGCAGTGGCGGCCCTCGCCCGCCCGCAACCAGCGGCTGCTGATGTCGCGCCGCCGGATGGCGCCGGCCCTGCTGCTGCGTGCGGCGTACGCGGGCGGGCGGGCCCGGGCGGCGCGGACCGTCCGGGCCGTCCGGGAGCGGCGCGCCGGCGGCGGGGGGTGAGGGGCCGGCCCGGCCGCCGCCGGGCTGTCAGGAGCGGCTGGAGTGCCACCAGAGGGAGGGGATGCACAGTCCAAAGTCGCCGATCCACTTGTGGACCCACGGACCGAGGTCCAGTGTCCTGCACGGGTCCGCGGCCCCGCTGCCGGTGCCCGGCTCGGAGGGCGCGGGCTCCTGGGGCTGGGGCTGGGGCTGGGGCTCGGCCGGCTCCGGCTTGGGCTCGGGGTCGGGTGCCGGTTCCGCGGTCGGCGGCTCGGGGGCCGGCTCCGTCTCCTCCGGCTTCGGCTCGGGCCTGGGCAGCGACAGCGCCGCACGGAACACCTCGGACGACCTGGGGTTGTCGTCGCACTGCCACACACCGTGCGGGCAATAGTCGGTGATGGTGTGGTAAAGCGGTCGATGCCGGTCGATCCATTCCAGCATCCGCCGCATGTACTCGGGGTTGTCACCGTTCCGGAAGAGTCCCCATTCGGGATACGAGACGGGCTTCCCGTGGGCGGCGGCGAATTCCACGTGGTGACGCAGTCCGTACGGCTGCTCCACCATCTCGTCGAAATTCTCCCCCGGCGGCTGGTCGTACGAATCCATCCCCACGATGTCGACGACATCGTCACCGGGATAGCACTCGGTCCACGGAACGGCGTCCGCCCCCCGGCTCGGCGCGAAGTCGAAGCGGAACCGCTGCCCGGGCACGGCCCGCATGGCGGTCACGATGCGCCGCCAGTACGTCTTCCACGCCTCCGGGTCCGGGCCGCACCGGTGGGTGTACGTGGTGCCGTTCATCTCCCAGCCCAGCACGATGACGGTGTCCGGCGCCTCCAGCCGTACGAGCCGCTCGCCGAGCGTCCGGAAGTGATGGTCGAACCGGCCGTCCGCGCCGAGCCGCAGCATCTGTCGCACCACCGGGTCCGGCAGGTGGTCCTCGTTACGCACCAGCATGGGCACGTTGAGCACGAACAGCCGGTCCTCGCGGGCACGCCGCCACTGGGTCCAGGGTTCAAGGAATTCGGGGCGGCCCTCGATGTTGCTCCACACGTCACCGGGCAGGTAGGTGTGGCCCACGCGGAGTTCGGTACCGCCGAGCCACTTCTCCAGGCCCGCCATCCGCCGGATGCCGGACGGGCCGTAGTGGAGAAAGGCGCCCAGCGCCGTGGCGGTGGCCGGGGGCGTGGACGGAAGTGGGTCCCGCGCGGGCGGCGGCTCGGCGGCGTGACCGGCGGGCGTCACGGCGGCGCCGGAGAGGAGGACCCCGGCGGCGAGCATCACCAGCCACGTACGCGCCCGGTGCCGCGTGCGCGTCCCGTGCCACGTGCGGGTCGTGTCCCCTGCCCGATCGGCCATGTCTGCTCCTTCGCGGCGGCGCGGAACGGCGCGGTGTGCGCCGGTACGGGAGCCGTCCGTCAGATGGAACAAAAGTATTCTTATTGGGCTGATCGGGCATGCGGCCGGGGCGTTCAGTAGGCCGGTGGGGGAATTGGTCGCCCACTTGAGGTACCAGCGGGTGCGACCGGCGCATACGAAAAGCCGGTCCCGGAGCACGCGACCGGGACCGGCTCACTGGCCGCTCGGGCCGTGGCGCTACGGCAGGCTCACTTGTTGATGCAGACGTTGCCGAAGGTCGGGTTGAGCAGACCGCCGATGTTGACGGTGTTGCCGCACACGTTGACCGGGATGTGAATCGGCGCCTGCACGACGTTGCCGGACAGGACGCCCGGGCTGCCCACAGCGGCACCCTCCGCCTCGGCATCCGCGACGGCGGGTGTGGCCGCACCCAGCGCCATGACCAGACCGGCGACGGCTACCGCAGCCTTCTTGCCCTTCATAACTCGGTTTCCTTTCCACAGGGGGAAGGCATGCCACGCATTTCGTGACGTACGAGCCCGTCATGAGGGGCTCGGCTTCCACTATGAAAATCACAACGAATGCGAAAGCGGAAAGACACCATTGAGGCTGCTTTCCGGACCGATTCACTCGAACGCCGAGTAGTGCGTCCAGGCGAATGGCTCAACGGCTGGGCCAGATGGGTCGGGTCACCAGGACCTGCCACTCGTGGTCGGGCACTCCGGGCACCGCCCGCCCCTGGGCCCTCCATTCGCGCATCAGCATCGAATAGACGGGCGACAGGTCGCTCCCCGTCGCCTGCCTGCTCTGTGGAATGAGGGGCACACGCTGCCAGTTACCGGAGCGAGGAGCCATGCCGCACCTTCCCGTTCACAGCCGTGACGAGGCTTGCGCATCATGTCACAGGCTGTTGTGCGGAAGGTGGGGAAGCGCCACGAAGCGCAGACCGAAGTGGTCGAGGGTGCGCGGCAGCGGCCGGTCGGGCCGCAGCCGCCCCGGCCGGTCCAGCAGGTACGTGTGGCGCTCCAGCAGCACGGCGAGCATCGTCGAGGTGACCAGGAGCACCAGGTCCTGGCCGGGGCATTCGCCCGGCCCGCCGCTGAACGGCATGAGCGCCTCGGTGTCCTGCGCGGTCCCGTCCAGCCAGATCTCCGGGGTGAACCGGTCGGAGTACGGCAGGGCCTCGTCCCGGTGGAACAGCGGCGCGTAGATCAGGAACTCGGTGCCGCCCGGCAGGGTGTCCCCGCCCCAGTCGGTGTCGCGCACCGACTCGCGCAGGATGAAGGGCGTGGTGGGCCAGAGCCGGACCGACTCCAGGACGCACGCGCGCGTGTACGGCAGCAGCTGCGGTGCGGTGAGGTCGGCGACGGCCAGCTCGCCCCGCACCTGCGCGGTCTGCCGCTCGTGGGTGGACAGCAGGGCGAGGGTGCGGAACGCCGCGATGCCCGCCGCGTCGAACGCGAACAGCCAGTGCGGGGCCTGGCCCGCCGGATCGGTGCCGGCGGCGGGGATGTCGCCCAGGGCCGCGGCGAGACTGCCGCCCTCGGAGCGTTCGAGGTGGTCGCGCAGCCGGCGCTCGAAGCGGTCGCGCAGACCGGGGCGGCGGGGGGCCGCGACGGACCAGTTGGCGGCGGCCCGCAGGCGGCCGAGCATCGCCGTGAGGGCGGTGTCGTCCCGGGCGGTGTCCCCGAGCACGACACGGCGGGCGGTGCGGTCCCAGGCCTCCTTGAACGTGACCCAGCCGAGCTCGCCGTCGCCCGCGGTGGCCGCGCCGAGCAGCCGGCCGGCCTCCTCCCGTACCGCCCTGACCATGTGCGGGGCCAGGCTGTGCAGCTGCCGGCCGTACTCCAGCACCGCTTCGTTGAACTCGCGCCGCTCGTCGCGCCGCGTGCCCCGGGAGACCAGCACGCCGTGCGGCTGGAAGTGCTCCAGCGCGGCGGTCTTCTCCCGGGTGGCCGGGGAGTACGGGTCGGGGGTGCCGTCCAGGACGAGGCGGGCGTCGTCGGCGTCCAGGACGACCGCGAAGTGCCGCCCGGCGACGTCGAGCCGCAGCGGGCCGGCCCCGTAGCGGCCGCGCAGCTCCGAGAGCAGCCCGGTGGCACGCCGGTCGACCGCGTACCGCTCGGCGAAGGCCATGCCGGCGCGGCGCCGGATGACGACGCCCGCCGCGAGGGTCGGTGCGATCAGCTGTGCGGCGAGCCGTGCGACATCGCGCCCCACGGCCCGCGCGGGCGTGTGCGCCGTCGTCGCCTTGTCGTCGGTGCTGGTCATGCCCCCTCGGGTGCCCCGGCCGGTCCCGGCAAAACGATCCCCGCCCCGGTCGCGGCCGGGGGCGGGGCGGGGGTGGGCGGCTGCGCAGCGGGCACAAGAAGCCCGGCGCCGGGATCGGCGCCGGGGTGCGGCTCCGGGAGGGAGGGAACGGCGCGTGGGGGCACGGCGCACGTCATCGTCCTGCCGCCCGGAGCGGGCACGCGCCGGCGGGCGGCCGGGGGTGCGGCGGGAGCGGTCAGCCGCCCGTCGTCGGGCCGCCGCTGCCGAAGCCGCCGCTCGGGGCGCCACGCCACTTGCGGTCGTGCTCGGTGCGCGGGGACGTGTCCGGCTCCGTGTTCTCGTGCTTCAACTCGTACGGCATCACCCGGTCCTCGCGCTCGGTGAGCTCGGCCGGCCTGCGGTAGCCCTCGACCTCGCCCGGCAGGCCCGCGTCGGCCGGGCGGTGCGGCTGCTCGCTCGGCTTGGGTGGCTCGGGCTCCCGCGTCCTGATGCGCCGCCCGATCCAGAACGCGCCGATCAGGAATCCGACGAGGATGATCCCCGCCACCAGGGGGCCGATCCCTACGAGATGGTCCCTCTCGGCCAATTCCATGCTGTACGTGAGGAGAGCGTCCATACAGGGCGTGTACCCGCTGCGGCCCCGGTCAGACAAGCGCAAAATTATGGTCCTAAAAACGGTGAGTCCGTCTTTTGGTGATTGAGCTCTTCGAGTGACATGGCGCAACTGAAACCGTTCCGCGCTGTTGATCAGAACGACCCAAGCACCGGGTCTCTCGACGAGAAGGATGGACCATGATCAAGAAGGTTCTGGCTACCGCCGGCGTGGCTGCGGTCGTCCTGGGCGCCTCCGCGCCGATGGCCTCCGCCGTGGGCGACCGCGGGGTCGACACGCAGAACGGCAACTTCGCCACCCAGTCGTACGGCAACACCTACACCGGCGGCTACATGAGCCCCCAGATCGGGCTCATCCAGGGCTCGCTCAACAAGCCCTGTGTGGGTCTGCCCGTCCAGGCCGACGTCCAGAACATCGCGGCCCTGGTCAACATCGGCGTTCAGGACATCCTCAACGACACGCAGAACCAGCAGTGCGCCGAGAACTCCACTGCCGTCAAGGGCGACAGCGCGCTGTCGCACCTGCTGGAGAACGTCCTCTCGGAGAACGGCTCCGCCTCCGTCGACTGAGGACGTGAGGACACCGGCCCGAGCGACCTCCGGGGGGCGCGGGCCGGTCCCGGTACGGCCTTCGGGGCCGCACCCCCTGCAGGACCTGAGTAACCGCATTGCGCCCGCACGTGGGCGCGGCAAGGACGACCCGGACACACGGGTCTCTCGACGAGCAAGGATGAACCATGATCAAGAAGGTTCTGGCTACCGCCGGCGTCGCCGCGGCCGTGCTGGGCGTCACCGCGCCGATGGCCTCCGCCGTGGGCGACCGCGGGGTCGACACGCAGAACGGCAACTTCTCCAAGCAGGTCTACGGCAACACCGTGACCGGCGGCTACATGAGCCCCCAGGTGGGACTCGTCCAGGGCACGCTGAACAAGCCCTGTGTCGGTCTGCCCATCGAGGCCGACGTCCAGAACATCGCGGCCCTGGTCAACATCGGCGTTCAGGACATCCTCAACGACACGCAGAACCAGCAGTGCGTCGAGAACTCCACCGCCGTCAAGGGCGACAGCGCGCTGTCGCACATCCTGGAGAACGTCATCTCCGAGAACTTCAGCACCGCCATCGACTGAACCCGGAGCACGTCTCCAGCGGAATGACCCCAGGGGCGGGTCCGGCAGCCGAAGCCACGGCTGCGGGGCCCGCCCCGTGTGCGCAGGACCGCAGGTGCAACGGGCCCCCTGCCCGTCTCACTTCGCGTCGGCGTAGCACTCCACCGTCGCCGTCGTGAACGGGAACCGCACCGGGGTGTCCCCGAACGCGATCCGGCCGGCCGCGTCCCCGGCCGCGCGGATGGCCTCCGCGACGGCCGGCGCCTCCTCGGCGGGACAGTGCACGATCACCTCGTCGTGCTGGAAGAACACCAGCTCCGCCCGCATCCCCGCCAGCGCCCGCCGCAGCGCGGCCAGCATCAGCAGGGCCCAGTCCGCGGCGCTGCCCTGCACCACGAAGTTCCGGGTGAACCGGCCCCGCGCCCGGGCGTTCACCGACGCGTACCCCGGCGTGAACTCCGCGTCGGCCACCGCTTCCTCGGGCCCCTCCTGGGGGATCCCCGCCTCGTCCGCCTCGGCCGCGCCCGCCGCCCGCGGGCTCGTCCGGCCCAGCCAGGTGCGGACCAGCAGCCCCTCCTCGCCCGCCTTCGCCGCATCGTCGACGTACGCCACCGCCCGGGGGAAGCGGCGGCGCAGCGCCGCCAGGTTCTTCAGGCCGTCACCGCTGGTCTGTCCGTAGATCGCGCCCAGCAGGGCGAGCTTGGCGTGCGTCCGGTCGCCGGAGAACGCCCGGTCGGACAGGCGGGTGTACAGGTCGTCCTCATGGCCCGCCACCTCCATCAGGCCCGGGTCGCGGGAGATCGCCGCCAGCACGCGCGGTTCCATCTGGTCCGCGTCCGCCACCACCAGCCGCCAGCCCTCGTCGGCGACGACCGCGCGGCGGATCACCTTCGGGATCTGCAGGGCCCCGCCGCCGTTGGTGGTCCAGCGCCCGCTGACCGTGCCGCCGGGCAGGTACTCGGGCCGGAAGCGCCCGTCCCGCACCCAGTCCTGGAGCCAGCCCCAGCCGTGCGCCGTCCAGATGCGGTACAGCTTCTTGTACGCGATCAGCGGCTCGACCGCCGGATGGTCGATCTCGGCCAGCTCCCAGCGGCGTGTCGAACGCACCTTGATGCCGGCCTGCGCGAACGCCTTCACCACGTCGGCGGGCAGGTCCGGCCGCACCCGGCGCCCGAACGCCGACGACACCGCGTCCGCCAGCTCCGCGAGCCGCCGCGGTTCGCCCCCGCCCGCGTACCGCTCGCCCAGCAGCTCGTGCAGCACCGCCCGGTGGACGTCCGCCCGCCACGGCAGTCCCGCCCGCGTCATCTCGGCGGCCACCAGCATCCCCGCCGACTCCGCCGCCGTCAGCAGCCGCATCCTGCCCGGGTGCTCGGCGGCCCCGTGCCGTCGCTGCTGGTCCGCGTACACCTCCAGCAGTCCCTCGAAGCGCACCTCCAGGCCGGACCGCGGTTCGAACAGGGGTGACTGCGCGCCCGGCTCCGCCCCTCTGAGCGGCGGATCGGGCGGTACGGGCCGGTCGTGCAGCCGGGCCCAGGCGGCCGCGGCCGAGCGGGGCTCGCCCAGGCGGCCCTCGTGCCCGAGCAGCAGCTGTTCGGCGGCCTCGATGTCGTAGCACCGCTCCACCCGCACCCCCGACGCGAGCAGCCCCGGGTACACCCCGGACGTGGAGCGCCACACCCACCGGTCGACGTCCGGCCGCGACCGCACGGCCTCGACGAGGTCGGGTTCGGCCAGCACGGGACCGGCGGGCAGCCCGTCCCGGCCGAGGGGGACGAGCCGCGCCCCGCCGCCCTCGGTGCCGTCCAGGAACCAGCGTTCGCTCACACCAGCGAGTCTGGCACCCGCCACTGACAACGGGCGGGATCAGCCGCCGCTCACGCCGCGGCGTGGAACAGCGCCGCCGCCTCGCCGCGCGAGCCGACGCCGAGCTTGGTCAGGATGTTGGCCACGTGGAACTTCACCGTGGACTCGCTGATGTGCAGCTCCTGGGCGATCGCACGGTTGCGGTGCCCCAGCGCGAGGTGCGTCAGCACCTCCAGCTCGCGTTCGCCCAGCGAGGTCAGCGGGTGCGGAGCCGGCTCCTGGGCCGCGCGCAGCGGGACGGTGGCGGTGACGGTCGTGCCCCAGCCGGGCACGGCGTCCACGTCCAGGCGCCCGTCGAGGACGTCGAGCCGCTCACGGACCCGGCCCGGGCTCAGGGTGCACAGCGAGAGCGTGCCCGGTCCGTCGTCGCGCACCGCGGCCCGCAGCTCGTCGTCGGTGACCTGCCAGCCGATGTGGACCCGCGACACCGCCTCCTGCTCCAGCACCTTCATCAGCACCGCCAGGACCACCGCGCGGGCCGTGTGCGCCACGTCCGCGGCCAGCGGGCGGGTGGACCCGGGCCCGCCCAGCTCCAGGCGTACCGGGCTGTAGCGCACGAGCGGGCGCAGCGAATCCGCGAGCCGGGCGAACGCCTGGTCGGCCGGCTCCTCGGCGATCCGCTGGTCCCGCTCGGCCTGCGCCCGCAGCTCGACGAGCGCCGAGACGGCCAGGTCGGTGGCGGCGGCGCGGGCGGCCGCGTCGTCCAGGGTGCGGCTGCGCAGCACCCCGAGCAGGCTCGTCAGGGTTGCCGCGTGGGTCTCGCCCAGCTCGGCGATCACCCGGGCCCGCGTCCCGGCGGCGGTGCGCGAGCGGGCGAGCGCCCCGGGCACCGCCTCGGCGGCCAGCCGGTCGAAATGGCTGGTCACGAGGTCCCACAGGGCTTGCACGAGCGCGACGGCCGCCTCGTCGGACCCGGGCTCCCCGAACTCCCCGGTCGCTCCCGGTTCCATGACCTCGCCGGACTGCCCGGCTGTCCCGGTCTGCACGGCTGTTCCTTGAGCGGTGCTCTCGTCGCGGATCACCACCAGCACCGCGCCGCGGGGCGTCGCGTCGCTGCGCACCACGAGCACCGCACAGTCCGCGCCCGCGAGACGCAGCGTGCCCTGCCAGGGGCGGCCCGCGACACCGGAGGCCAGCAGTGGGGCCAGGTCGGCGGTGGTGAGCCGGTCGGTGATGTCCGCTTCGCCGTACGTCTTGAACGGCGAGTGCGCGCAGTGCGTCGACAACTCGGCGACCGCCCGGTGCGGGACGACGTCGGCCAGCACCCGGGACAGCCGGGGCAGGATCTGCCCGAGCGGCTGCCGGATCACGTCGTACGCGGCGGACAGGGCGGTGAGGGCCGTCATCGCTTCCATGTGCCCCAGCCTAGGGAGCCGGGGGACCCCGTCCTGTCCTTTCGGACAGGTCCGACTGTCCCGAGGACCGGCCCGGTCCGGGGGCCGGCTCCCCGAGGCTTGAGTCGTCAACACGACCAGTCCTACGGGGAGTAGACATGAAGGCGATCACCTACACCGAGTTCGGCGGCCCGGACGTCCTCACCTTCGGGGAGACCGGCAAGCCCGTCCCGGGCGCGGGGGAGGTACGGGTCCGGGTGGTGGCGGTCGGCGTCAACCCGCTCGACTACAAGCGCCGTTACGGATGGGTGGAGGAGTTCTACCCGACGACCTTCCCCGCCGTGCCCGGCCTGGAGTTCGCCGGCGTCGTGGATGCACTCGGCGACGGCGTCACCCAATTCGCCGTGGGCGACGAGGTGTTCGGCTGGACCAGGACCGGCGCGTACGCCGAATACGCCATAGCCGGCGACATCGTGCACAAGCCGGCCGGACTCTCCTTCGAGGCCGCCGCCACGCTGCCCGTCGCGGGGGAGACCACCCGGCGCGTCCTCGGCCTGCTCGGGCTCGAGGCCGGCGAGACCCTGCTGCTGCACGGCGCGGCGGGTGCGGTCGGGCAGGTCGCGGTGCAGCTCGCCGTGGCGCTCGGCGCGACCGTCATCGGTACCGCGTCGCCCGCCAACCACGACTTCCTGCGCAGCCTCGGAGCGGTCCCCGTGGCCTACGGGGACGGGCTCGCCGACCGCGTCCGCGCGGCCGCGCCGCAGGGCGTCGACGCGGTGTTCGACGCGGCCGGGCACGGCACCCTGCCCGCCTCGATCGAGCTGCTGGGCGGCAGGACGGACCGGATCGTCACCATCGCGGCGACGGACGCCGCGTCCTACGGGGTCGTCTTCTCGGGCGGCGGCACTCCGCCCGAGGCCGTCCGGGCGGGTCTCGTCGAGCACGGCCGCCTCGCCGCCGAGGGCCGGCTGCACGTGCCGGTCGTCGGGACCTTCCCGCTCGCCGAGGCGGCGAAGGCGCAGGAGCTGAGCGAGGCGGGACACGTGCGCGGCAAGCTGATCATCACCGTGTGAACCGGACCGGTGGCGGTGATGCCGCCGCGCGAACCGGGTGGGGCGTGTTGGCCGGAGACCGTGAACCGGTGACAGGCCGGCCGTGCGCCCGGTGCGGGGGACCGGGCGATGGTGGCGGGGGCCGGGCGGCCGGGGCGAGGGCCGGGCGATGGTGAGTGGGACCGGGCGGCCGGGGCGAGGGCCGGGCGATGGTGAAGGGCCGGGCGGCCCAGGGGTGGGTAAGGTGGCCCGGCCCCGGAGCTCCCGTCCCTGCTCCACCGGCCGGATGAAGGGTGAGTCATGGCGCGTGCCGGTCTGACGGCCGACCGACTGACGCAGGCCGCGGCGGACCTGGCGGACGAGGTCGGCCTGGACAAGGTCACCGTGTCCGCGCTGGCCCGGCGCTTCGGCGTCAAGGACGCGAGCCTGTACTCACACGTCAGGAACCTCGCCGACCTGCGCACCCGGGTCGCGGTGCTCGCCGCCGGCGAGTTCGCCGACCGGCTCACCGCGGCGGTGGCCGGCCGCGCGGGCGGTGACGCGCTGCGGGCGTTCGCCGACGCGTACCGGGCGTTCGCCGTGGAGCACCCCGGGCGGTACGCGGCGTACCAGCTGAGGCTCGACCCGGACGTCGTCGCCGCGTCGCCGGGGCACCTGCGCAGCATCCAGGCCACGACCGCCGTGCTCGCCGGGTACGGCCTGGCCGAGCCCGACCTCACGGACGCGGTGCGACTGCTGCGCAGCGCGTTCCACGGGTGGGCCGGTATCGAGGGGGCCTCGGGCTTCGCCCACCCGCGGGACGTCGACACCTCGTGGTCGCGTGCGGTCGACGCGCTCGACCTGGTGCTGCGCAACTGGCCGCGCGGCGCGTAGGGACCGCCCCTCCGAGGGCCCGGCAGCAGGATCCCGGCCGGGCGCCGGCGGTCAGCGGGCGCGGCGGCACATCAGCAGCGCGGACGGAACCGCCACCAGGACGCAGCCCGCCAGGGCCCCGGCGAGCACCGGCCAGGGGAGCGTGAGGGTCACCGGTGCCGACAGGACCGCGAGCGCCGTGGCGAGCCCCGACAGGTTGACGGCGGTCACCGCCGCGCCCAGCACGGCCCCGATCCCCACCGCCACCAGCGTCTCGACGGCCACGACCCGCAGCACCTGGGCGCGCGTCGCGCCGGTCAGCCGGAGCGAACGCAGTTCCCGGCCGCGTACCGACGTGGCCATCAGCAGCGTGTTGGCCAGCGAGATCGCCGTGTAGAGCAGGGCGATGCCGAGCACCACCAGCAGGCCCAGCCGGGTCTGCGGGCTGGTGGCCGGAGCGGCCCACGCGTCGGCCGTCGTCACCGTGCCGCCGGTGGCCTTGCGCAGGGCAGCCGCCACGGCCGCCGGGTCGGCGTCCGGCGCCAGGCGCACGTCGATGCGGTCGACCGCCGCCGCGCGGGCGTTCGCGGCCGTGACGTACGGGCCGTTGCCGCCGGTGCCGAGCGCCAGCACGGCCGCGATCCGCAGCGATGCCCGCCGTCCGTCGCCCAGCCGCACGTCCACCCGTTCGCCGACCGTCCGCCGCTCCCACTCCTCGTTGACGATGATCGACTCGTCGTCCAGGTCCCGTACGTCACCCGCCACCACCGGCAGCCGCGCCAGCTCCGCGAAGGCCGCCGGGTCGGCGACCGCCCGCGTCGCGTACCGGACGACGGCCACGTCCCCGTCCCGTACGAAGACGGCGGTCGGCGCCGTGGGGGAGAGCGTGGCGCCGCGCACGGGGGCCGGGGTCAGCGCGTCGCCCGTCACGACGAGGTCCGCGGCCGTCTGCCCGCGCGCCTCCGCGGCCTTGGACGCCGTCACCGTCTCCGCCGTGCCCATCAGGGACCCGGCCATCGCGACCGTCACCAGGACGGGTGCGGCGACGGCCGCGGTCCGCCGCAGGGCCGCGGTGGTGTTCGCGCGCACCAGCATGCCGGTGACGCCGGGCAGCGGCAGGGCGCGCGCCACCGGGCGGACGAGCAGCGGCGCCAGCAGGGCCACCGCGGTGATCAGGATCATCGGCTGGGTCGTGTACGTCTTGCGGTTGAGCAGGTCCGAGGGGTCGGTGAGCAGCGTCCGGCAGAGGAGGCCGAGGCCCGTCAGCAGCAGGGCCGCGCCCAGCAGGCGCCGGCTCAGCGGCAGTACGCCCCGGTCGACGTCCGCCTCGCGCAGTGCCTCGGCGGGGCCCGTGCGCCCGGCCCGGCGCGCCGCCGCCCAGGCACCGGTGACGGCGACCAGCAGCCCGGTCCAGAAGGCCATGTGGAACGGCCAGGCGGCGTCGCCGATCGCGAACCAGGCGGGCGCGATGCCGCCGTCCACGAGGACCCGGGCCAATACGGGAGCACCCCACGCCCCGAGCGCGCACCCCGCGGCCGACGCGGCGACCCCGACGAGCACCGCCTCGGTGAGCAGTGCGCGGCGCACCTGGCCGGGTGTCGCGCCGGCCAGCCGCAGCAGGCCGAACTCCCGCCGGCGCAGCGCCACCGCGAAGGCGAACGTCGAGGCCACCACAAAGACCGACACGAAGGCGGTGACGCCGCCGGCGGTGCCCAGCAGGGCGTTCACCGTGACGAGCGCCTCCGCGTCCCGCTCCGGCTCCGGGTCGGCCTGCCGCCGCTCGTCCCCCGTCAGCACCCGCCCGCGGTCGCCGACGACACGGCGTACGGCGCCGGGGTCGGCATCGACTCCCACCGCGTCGACCGGCGCGCCGGGGCGGCCGTCGGTCCGTACCTCGCCGAGCGCGCGCAGGTCGCGCAGCAGACCGGCGTCCACAGGGTGTGGATGGGGCAGCTTGTGCGTGCGGCCCCCGGCCGTGAGGGTGTCCTGGCCGATGACCACCACCGGTGACGCCGCGAACCGCTGCGGCGCCCGCTCCGGTGCTGCGAAGGTCGAGGCCAGGCCCAGTCCCATCGTCGCGAGCAGTCCCACGCCGAGCGCGAGGGCGACGAAGCTGCCCATGAACGAGGCCCACCGGCCGCGCAGTCCGCTGATCGCGAGGTTCAGCACGGGACACGCTCCGTCCCGGTGCCGTGCGGCGCGGTGCCGTCCGCACCGGCGTGCTCCAGGGTCGCCATGCGGGTGGCGACCTGCTCGGCGGTGGGCGCGGTGAGTTCGCCGCTCACCCGGCCGTCGACCAGGAAGACCACCCGGTCCGCGCGGGCGGCCGCCACCGGATCGTGCGTCACCATGATGATCGTCTGGCCGTCCCGGTCCACCAGCTCCCGCAGCATGCCGAGCACCTGACGGCTGCTCGTGGTGTCCAGGGCCCCCGTGGGCTCGTCCCCGAAGAGCACGGCCGGCCGCGTGATCAGCGCCCGCGCGATGGCCACCCGCTGCTGCTGGCCGCCCGACAGTTCACCCGGCCGGTGTCCCGCCCGGCCCTCCAGGCCCACCCGCGCCAGTGCCGCCCGGACCTCGGCCCGTGACGGGCGCCGCCCGGCGAGCCGCAACGGCAGTGCGACGTTCTGCGCGGCGGTCAGCGACGGCAGCAGGTTGAACGCCTGGAAGACGAATCCGATCCGCTCCCGCCGCAGCAGCGTCAGCCGCCGCTCGCTGAGCCCGCCCAGGTCGATGCCGTCGATCTCCACGCGTCCGCTCGTGGGCCGGTCGAGCCCGGCGGCGCACTGCAGCAGCGTCGACTTGCCGGACCCGGAGGGCCCCATCACGGCCGTGAAGGTGCCGGTACGGAAGGCGAGGTCCACCCCGTCGAGCGCGCGGACGTCGCGGTGGAGCCGGCGGAGAGCGGTGAGCCGCACGGCCGGTGTGGTGGTCGCCGCCGCGGGCGCCGTCGATACCGCGGGTGCGGTGGGCGTCGCCGGTGCGGTGGCTGTCGTGGCTGTCGTGGCTGTCGTGGGTGCGGTGGAGGGCGTGGGTGCGGTGGGTGTTCCGGTCATGTACCGAGCCAACCGCCGCGGGGCCTGCGGATCACGACCACTGCCGGGTGTCCCAGGGGTAGGGCAGGCCCTACCCCCGGACGAGCTCGCGGTACACCTCCAGCGCCGGCCGCGGCTCGCGCCCGAGCAGACGGCGCAGGTCACCCTGGAGCTCACGGCCGTCCAGGAAGCCGTGGGCCACGGCCGAGTACGTGCCGGTCAGCATCGGTATCTGGAACGGGGCCGCGCCCGACGCGCCGAGCGCGGACCGGGCCGACGCGAGACTCGCCGGTTCGTACGCGGCGGAGACCGCGTCCGCCAGGTCCGCGCCGCCCAGCGGCCGCTCACCGACCAGCTCGTAGACGCGGCCGGCGTGCGGCACCGGGTCCGTGGCGACGCGCACCGCGACCTCGGCGAGGTCCGCGCGGGCCACCGCCGCCAGGCGGCCGTCGCCCAGGGGCGCGGTGATACGGCCGTCCTCGCCGGGCGCCGCGAGGTGCGCCAGCAGCTCGGCGTACAGGCCGTTGCGCAGGATCGTCCAGCGGACCGCCGACCGGCGCAGGCGGCGCTCGGTCCAGCGGTGGGCGAGCGCGTACGGCAGGTGGTCGCCGTCCCCGGAGAGGCTCGTGTACACGATGTGGGCCACGCCGGCCTTCTCGGCCGCCGAGATCGCCGCCTCGTGGCGGGCGACGACGGTGTCGTCCTCGCCGTACCCCGCCGAGATCAGCAGCAGGGTGTCCACGCCGGCGAAGGCGTCCGGGAGGGAGTCCGGGTCGTCGAAGTCGACGCGTCGGCCGGCACCGGGGACGCCGGCCGGGGTACGGGTGCCGAGGAGGACGTCCGCACGCCCCTCGAGCCGCTCGGCGATCAGTCGGCCGAGTCCGCCCGAGGCCCCCGTGATCAGCAGCATGGCAAGGTCCTTCCACTCATGGTCGCAGTCGCAGTCGCAGTCGCAGTCGCTGCCGCGCTCGCTGTCGGAGGCGGCTGCGACCATGGTGTTCGGGTGGCAGGGGTTCGCGTAAGGAGGCACTTTGATGTCAGTCGGGCACACGGAGGTAACCGGGGACGCCACCGGACCTGTGGTCAGCTGCGCCGAGGAGTGCGGCGTCCGCGACGTCCAGGACCGCCTCGGCGACAAGTGGACGGTGCACGTCGTGGTGGAACTGGCCGCGGGAGTCCGGCGCTTCAAGGAGCTCCAGCGGCTGGTCCCCGGCATTTCGCAGCGCATGCTGACGCTGACCCTGCGCCGGCTGGAGCGGGACGGGCTGGTGACGCGGACCGTGTACGCGACCGTGCCGCCGCAGGTGGAGTACGAGCTGACCGGGACGGGGCACAGCATGACGCACCTGATCAAAGCGCTGGTCGACTGGTCGCTGGAGCACCGCCCGGTGATAGCGCAGGCGCGCCGCGACTTCGACGAGCGGCAGCCGTGAGCGGCACGGTCGAGCGCGCGCTGGCCGCCGCGCTGTACGCCGGGGAGGACACCGCCCTCGACACCGGCGCGTCGCTCCTCGCCGCCGACCCCGGAGCCGACGCGGAACTCGCACGGCGGGGCGAGGAGTTCCTGCGGCGGGCCTGGGAACGCGGCTGGCAGCCGGCCGATGTCGTCCGGCTGGTCCGGCGCGACCTCGACGAGCCCCATGTGCGGCTGGTCGCCGGCCTGATCACCGCCGAGACCCGGGCGTACCGCGAGCTGCCGCCCCGCTGGTCCGCGCAGCTCGCCGAGCTGGAGCCGGAGCCCTGGCGCGCGGACCGGTTCTCGTACGCCACGGCCGTGCTGGAGCTGTACCGGCTGCTCGCCCGGCTGCCCGCGATCGAGCCGGTCGGCCCGGTCCCGGGCGGTGCCGCCCCGCACACGGCGCCCGTGCCCGGCGAGCCGCGGATGCTCGCGCGGATCCGGGCCCTGCTGGCCAAGGCGGAGGCGACCGGCTTCCCGGAGGAGGCGGAGGCGTTCTCCGCGAAGGCGCAGGAGCTGATGGCGCGGCACAGCCTCGACGAGGCGGCCCTCGCGGCGCGCACGCACAGCTCGGACGAGCCGGCGGCGGTACGGATCGGCGTGGACGCGCCGTACGAGACGGCGAAGGCGATCCTGCTGGACGCGGTCGCCGGGGCGAACCACTGCCGGGCGGTGTGGAACGAGGCGTTCGGCTTCTCGACGGTCGTCGGGTACGAGCCGGACCTGGAGGTCGTGGAGCTGCTCTACACCTCACTGCTCGTGCAGGGCACGGGCGCGATGACGAAAGCGGAGGCCGCCCAGCGGGCCGGGGGCCGCAAGCGTACGAAGAGCTTCCGCCAGTCGTTCCTGCTGGCGTACGCGCAGCGCATCGGCGATCGGCTGGCGTCCACCTCCCGCCGCGTCTCCGCCGAGGAGCCGACCCTGCTGCCGGTGCTGGCCGCGCGGGACGTGGCGGTGACCTCGCGCGCGGAGACCATGTTCCCGCAGACCACCACGACCCGGGTGCGCGGCGCGACCGACCTCGCGGGCTGGGAGCACGGCACGGACGCCGCCGACCGGGCGCGCACGTCGCCACCGGGGGGTGTGCTGCCGCGCTAGAGCCTGCCCTCCGGGTCCTGCCGCGTGCGCGCGGCCCGGCCTGCACCGGAAGACGGGACCTGTCCCGTCGCGGACCTCCCGTACCTGTCCGGCGCGTCCGGTGGGCACGCCGGTGCGTCCTGCCCCACGAGCCGAACCCGGGAGCCTTGCCCACCGCGGGCCCTCCGCACGAGCCGAACCCGGGAGCCGGCCGCGCTCGCCGGGCCACCGGGAGCCGGCCCACCGCGAGCCCGGCCCCGCCCGCCGAGCCGTCGCGAGCCGTCCCCCGCCGAGCGGGTCACCCCCGCCCGGCCCGGCGCCGCCCGGCCCGGCGCCGCCCGGCCGAACTGCACGGTGCGCGCGGCCTCGCCGAGCGGATCGGGCCGGTGCTCGCCTCGCTCGCCGACCCGGCGGTCGGGGGTACCCCGCGAGGACCCGCAGCGCGAGCGGGTGCGCGAACTCCTCGACACCGCCGGGGCCGTGCTCGACGCCGCCGCGACGGAGCTTTACGGCTGCGGCGGCAGGGACGGCAGCGATGTCGGCAGGTCCTCGCCCAGCGGCGATTTGGCCAGCGTCTCCTTCTTGCCGCTGTCCCAGGTGACGACGATCTTCCGGCCGTCGCTCGTCTCCGCCGAGCCGCTCGCGCGGTCGGTGCTGCCGTCGTGGCACTTCAGGGCCAGCACGACCTTGTTGCCGTCCGCGCCCTTGGCGGCGCCCTGGCAGACCCGCGAGTCGGCGAGGACGACGGCGTGCCCCTTCTTGATGGTCAGGTTCACGGCCTTGCCGTCGGTCATGCCGAGCCAGGCGCCCTCCACCCCCGCTGGGGTGGAGGCCCCGGAGCCGGAGTCCGGGTCCGCGCCCGGCGACGGGGTGGCCGTGGCCGCGCCGCCCGTGGGCCGGCCGGCCTTGTCCTTGCCCGGGCCGCCGCCCTTCTCGTCGCTCCCGCCCCCGCCGCAGCCGGTCAGCGCGAGTGCGGCGGCGAGGCCCGCCGCCGCCACGAACCCGTTCCGTACGAACCCGTTGCGTACCAGCCGGTGCACGTCACTCTCCCCCTCGATGGGCTTCGGGACCGCGCCAAGCTACCAGGCGGTACGCCCGTCATCACCAGGAGGACTTGGTGACCCCGGGCAGGAATCCGGCGTGCGCCTGCATGCGCACGTTCACCCGTGACAGGCCGAACCTCCGCAAGTGTCCGCGGGGCCGGCCGTCCACGCTGTCCCGGTTGCGTACGCGTGTGGCGCTGGCGTCGCGCGGCTGGCGGCGCAGCTCCGCCTGGGCGGCCAGGCGCTCGTCCGGGGGCGTGGACGGCCGCCGGATGATCTCCTTCAGCTCGGCGCGCCGGGCGGCGTACCGCTCGACGACCTCCTTGCGCCGGTCGTTGCGCGCGATCTTGCTCTTCTTCGCCATCAGACCTTCCCTCCCCGGGCGCGGATCCGGGCCACGGCGGCCTCGATGCCGATGGTGTCGACGGTCTTGATGCCCTTGGCGGACAGGGTGAGCCGGACGTACCGGCCCTCGCCGGGCAGCCAGTAGCGCTTGCGCTGGACGTTGGGGTCGAAGCGGCGCGACGTGCGCCGGTGCGAGTGCGAGATGCGGTTGCCGAAGCCGGGCCGGGCGCCGGTCAGCTGGCAGTGGGCGGACAAGGGTGACCTACCTCTCGGGGGGCTGTCTTGGTAATGGAAACCATTTTCACATACTCTCATCCCCATGGCCCGCAACGAACTCCGACCGGTCATCAAGCTCCGGTCCACCGCCGGCACCGGCTACACCTACGTCACCCGCAAGAACCGCCGTAACGACCCCGACCGCCTGACGCTGCGCAAGTACGACCCGGTCGTCGGGCGGCACGTCGCCTTCCGAGAGGAGCGCTGAGCCCCGCGATGAAGCCCGGCATCCATCCCCCGTACGAGCCCGTCGTCTTCCGTGACAAGGCGGGCGGCTTCGCCTTCCTGACCCGTTCCACCGCGACCAGTGACAAGACGGTCGAGTGGGAGGACGGCGCCACCTACCCCGTCATCGACGTCGAGATCTCCTCGGCGAGCCACCCCTTCTACACGGGGCAGGCGCGCGTGCTGGACACGGCCGGACGCGTCGAGAAGTTCGAGAAGCGGTACGGCCGCGGGACCGGCGGAGCCCCCGGCCGCCGCCGCGAGGGCCGCTGATGCTGTCCGTCGCGATCGTCGCAGGGCTGCACTCCGAGGCCCGCGCCGCCGCCGTGGCGCGGCTGCTCGCCACCGTCCCCGGCAGCGTGGCGCTCCACCACGACCTGTCCACCGCGGCCTCGGGCACGGTGCGGCGCACGGTGCGGGACGCCACCGGGGTCCTGTCGTCCGGTGAGACCCCGCTGGTCAACGACTGCGCGTGCTGCGCCCTGCGCGAGGACCTGGTGCCGGAGCTGGAGCGGCTGGCGGACGCGGGGCTCACCCGCCTCGCGGTGGTCGAGCTGTGGGACTCGGTCGAGCCCAAGGCGATGGCGGAGGTCGTCGCGGCCGCCGGGCTCACCGTCACCTCCGTCATCACGGCCGTCGATCCGGCGCTGCTCCTGCCGTACCTCGGCAACGGTGACGACCTGGTGGACGCGGGACTCGCCGCGGCCGCCACCGACCGGCGCACGGTCGCCGACACCTGGGCGCGCCAACTGGAGTACGCGCCGGTGCTGGCCGTCCTCGACAGCCCCGAGGCCGACGACGAGGACCGGGCCCTGCTGGCGCAGCTCCACCCGACCGCCCGGCAGGTGCGTCCGGAGGGCGGCGAGCTCGCGGCCGCGGCGCTGGCCGGCTTCGACGTGGAGGCGGCCGCCGCCGCGCAGCACCCCGCCTGCGCCCTGCTGCCGCAGGAGGCGGAGGCGCACGGCGTCGGCACGTACGTGTGGCACCGGCGCCGCCCGTTCCACCCGGAGCGGCTCTACGCGGCACTGGAGGACCTGTGCTGCGCGGCCGCCCGCAGCCGGGGCCGGTTCTGGCTGGCGGACCGGCCCGACACGCTGCTGGCCTGGGACGCGGCGGGCGGGGCGCTGTGCGTCGAGCCGGCCGGGCCGTGGCTGGCGTCGCTGCCGGACGCCGCCTGGGAGATGGTCCCGCCGGTGCGCCGGGCGGCCGCCGCGCTGGACTGGGACCCCGAGCACGGGGACCGCTGCCAGCACCTCGTCTTCACCTCGCCGGGCCTGGACCGCGAGGGCCTCGCCGAGCTCCTCGACTCCTGCCTGCTCACCGATGCCGAGTACGCCGCGGGCCGCGAGGCCTGGAAGCGGCTCCCGCCCGCCTTCGACACCCTCCTGGAGGTCTGACCCCATGTCCCCCCGCCGCTCAGCGGACCGCAAGCCCGCCAAGAACCGGCCCAACCCGCTGGACCGCGACGGCATCGCGTACATCGACTACAAGGACACCGATCTGCTGCGGAAGTTCATCTCGGACCGCGGGAAGATCCGCAGCCGCCGTGTGACGCGTGTCTCGGCCCAGCAGCAGCGGCTGCTCGCGCGGGCCATCAAGAACGCCCGCGAGATGGCCCTGCTGCCGTACGGGCCCACCGGGCGCTGACGGACCGTAGGCACCGGCCCCGTCCGTCCCGTCCGCCTCATCACAGGCCCCCTGCCTCATCGGCAGGGGGCCTGTGGCGTGCGTAGGAGACGTACGACCGCAGGTACGGGAGCCAGAAAGGCCTTTCGTGCGTCTTTACTCGCGGACGGGGGGTGTAATCGAGGGACCACCCGGCGTGCACGTGCATCTGCTCATGCACTTGCATATGAACGAAGCTATGATCACGCATAGTTGACACCTGCACCATGTATCTCGGGGAGCGTCCTGTGCACCACGTGTACAACGGCATGGCGGCCACAGAGCTTCACGGGGTGGTCTGGCAGAAGAGCAGGCACAGCAACTCGCAGGGCTCCTGCGTGGAGTTCGCGAAGCTGCCGGGCGGCGATGTCGCCGTGCGCAATTCCCGGCATCCCGACGGGCCGGCCCTGGTCTACACGCCCGCGGAGATAGAGGCGCTGCTGCTCGGCGTGAAGGACGGGGAGTTCGACCACCTGGTGGGCGGCTGATCCGCCGGCCCGCGGACGAGTGCGCGCACGCGGACGCGGCCCCGGCGGAAGGGCGCGGGGCGGGTGGCCGGTGCGCGGACGCGGCCCCGCGGAAGGACGCGGGGCGGGTGGTCGCAGTGAGGGCGCGGCCGCGCTCCCGGGTGCGGCTGGGCGGCTAGGCGGCGGGGCCCGCGGTCGGCCGTGCGGGGGCGGGCGCCTCGGGCAGCCGGAACAGCGCCCAGACCACCTTGCCGCGCAGCGTCCCGGCCAGCGGGTGCCAGCCCCAGCTGTCGCTGAAGGTCTCGACCAGGAACAGGCCGCGGCCCGACTCCGCGGCGAAGTCCTCCTCGCACTCGCGTGTGGCGGGACTGTCCGGGCTGGGGTCGCGCACCGCGCAGACGAGCCGGCCCGCCCACCGCATCAGGTGCAACCGCACCGGTGAGTCGTGCGGCGTCTCGCGCGCGGGCGGGTCCGTCGGCAGCGCGTGCCGCAGGGCGTTGGTGACGAGTTCCGAGACGACCAGCGCCACGTCGTCGAACCGCTCGCTCAGGTCCCACTGGGCCAGCGTGGCGCTGGTGAACTGGCGGGCACCGCGGACCGCTTCGTACCGCGCGGGCAGCGCGCAGGAGGCGGAGCTGGAGACGGACGCGGCGTCGATCGGTGGAAGCCCCTGCCTTAACGGCTCGAGCATGGTCGATCCATTCGTCCCCATGCGAGGCACTCCCGGGATTCGCGGCTGTGGTGCGACAACACGAACGAGTACGCAGGTGCGCGAGGACCATGGTTCCGAATGCGACCAGCTGATGCAAGGGCAGATGCACGTGCACGCGCCCGACCTGTCCCTCCCCGTGCCGGTTGCGGGCCATATCTTCCTGCGACGGATTTCACCCGGTACAGGCCAGGCTTCGGCTATCCGTAATCGGATGAGCACACGCTGAAGCGTTTAGTGGCAGAATCCGGCATCTCGGGGCTCGGGGGTGCTCCTTCGTACACATCAGCGATGGGGAGGGTTGGAAACGTGACCGCAAGCGAATCGAGCGGTTCCGTGGTGCGACGCATCCTGCTGGGTTCACAGCTGCGGCGGCTGCGTGAATCGCGCGGCATCACGCGCGAGGCCGCCGGCTACTCGATCCGGGCGTCCGAATCCAAGATCAGCCGCATGGAGTTGGGACGGGTGAGCTTCAAGGCGAGGGACGTCGAGGATCTGCTCACGCTCTACGGCGTCACCGACGAGACCGAGCGCGCCTCGCTCCTCGGCCTCGCCCGCGAGGCCAACGTCGCCGGCTGGTGGCACAGTTACGGCGACGTGCTGCCGGGCTGGTTCCAGACGTACATCGGACTGGAGGGTGCCGCCTCCCTCATCCGGATCTACGAAGTCCAGTTCGTGCACGGGCTCTTGCAGACCGAGGCGTACGCACACGCCGTCGTCACCCGCGGCATGCCCGACGCGCCGCACGCGGAGATCGACCGCCGGGTCGCGCTGCGCCTGGAGCGGCAGAAGATCCTCGTCTCGGAGCGCGCCCCGCACTTCCACGCCGTCCTCGACGAGGCCGCGCTGCGCCGCCCGTACGGCGACCGCGAGGTGATGCGCGACCAGCTCAAGCACCTGATCGAGGTCTCCGAGCGCCCCAACGTCACCCTGCAGGTCATGCCGTTCAGCTTCGGCGGCCACGCGGGCGAGAGCGGCGCCTTCACCATGCTCCGCTTCCCCGAGTCCGACCTCTCCGACATCGTCTACCTGGAGCAGCTGACCAGCGCGCTGTACCTGGACAAGCGCGAGGAGGTCGCCCAGTACGAACGGGTGATGGAGCGGCTGCACCGGGACAGCCCGGGCCCGGAGGAGAGCCGGGATCTCCTCAGGGGACTCCTCCAACTCACCTGACCCGTCAGTAGGATGACGTTTCGTCATGACGATTTCATGAGCGAAGAAGCGATGAGCGCTGCGCGTTGCCCAGCCCGCACGCCTGCCGGAAGGGATGGCATGTCCTACTTCACAGACCTGGCCCTGCAGTACATAGACGGTGAGTGGCGGGCCGGAGGCGGCTCGTGGGACATCATCGACTTCAATCCGTACAACGAGGAGAAGCTCGCCTCCATCACCGTGGCCACGGTCGACGAGGTCGATCAGGCCTACCGGGCCGCCGAGCGCGCCCAGCGGGCGTGGGCGGACACCAACCCGTACGCGCGCCGCAGCGTCTTCGAGCGCGCCGTGCGGATCATCGAGGAGCGCGAGGAGGAGATAACCGAGGCGATCATCGCCGAGCTCGGCGGCACGCGCACCAAGGCCGCCTTCGAGCTGCACCTCGCCAAGGAGTTCCTGCGCGAGGCGATCCACCTGGCGCTGCGCCCCGAGGGCCGCATCCTGCCGTCGCCCATCGACGGCAAGGAGAACCGCCTCTACCGCGTCCCGGTCGGTGTGGTGGGCGTGATCAGCCCGTTCAACTTCCCCTTCCTGCTGTCGATCAAGTCGGTCGCCCCGGCGCTCGCCCTCGGCAACGCCGTCGTCCTCAAGCCCCACCAGAACACGCCCATCCTCGGCGGCAGCCTGGTCGCGAAGGTCTTCGAGGACGCGGGGCTCCCGCCCGGCCTGCTCAACGTCGTCATCACCGACATCGCGGAGATCGGTGACGCGCTCATCGAGCACCCGGTGCCCAAGGTCATCTCCTTCACCGGCTCGGACCGCGTGGGCCGGCACGTCGCCACCGTCTGCGCCGCCCACTTCAAGCGCGCCGTGCTGGAGCTGGGCGGCAACAGCGCCCTCATCGTGCTGGACGACGCGGACCTCGACTACGCGGTCGACGCGGCGGTCTTCAGCCGTTTCGTGCACCAGGGGCAGGTCTGCATGGCCGCCAACCGGGTGCTGGTGGACCGCTCGGTCGAGAAGGAGTTCACCGAGAAGTTCGTCGCCAAGGTCCGCACCCTCAAGGCCGGCGACCCGGCCGACCCCGCCACCCACCTCGGGCCGCTCATCAACGCCACGCAGGCGGAGGCCGTCTCCTCGCTCGTCGAGCAGACCGTCGAGGCGGGCGCGACCGCCCTGGTGCGCGGCAGGACCGAGGGCAACGTGGTGGCGCCGACCGTGCTGACCGGCCTCCCGGCCGACTCCCCGGTGCTGGGCCAGGAGATCTTCGGCCCGGTGGCGGTCGTCATCCCCTTCGACGGCGAGGACGAGGCGGTACGGATCGCCAACGACACTCCGTACGGGCTGAGCGGCGCCGTCCACACGGGGGACGTGGAGCGCGGCGTACGGATTGCCCAGCGCATCCACACCGGCATGATCCACATCAATGACGCCACCGTGCACGACGAGCCGATCGTGCCGTTCGGCGGCGAGAAGCACTCGGGTGTCGGGCGGCTGAACGGCGAGGCCACGGTCGACGCGTTCACGACCTACAAGTGGATCTCCATCCAGCACGGCCGCAGCCGCTTCCCCTTCTGATCCGGTTCCCCTGCGGTCCTCCGGGACTCTCCGGCCGGAGTGGTCATAGAGGACAGGATCTGACCGCAAGGGCCCGTAGCGTGTGTGGTGTCGGAACGGCGCAGGAACCCCCTGAAAGGCGGACGGTCATGGTCACTTTCGTACCCGCGGAGGCACACGGCGATGAGCGGGGCGCGCTGCTCTCCTTCGTCGAGGCGCAGCGCGGCAGCCTGCGCCGCTCGGTCCTCGGGCTGACCGAGGAGCAGGCGGCGTCGCGGCCGAGCGCCAGCGAGCTGTCGCTCTCCGGGCTGATCAAGCACGTCGCCGAGGTGGAGCTGAACTGGCTGCGGCTGGCCCAGCAGCGGCCGAACGAGCGGCAGCGGAGCCGGGAGACCTGGGCGGAAGGCTTCCGGCTGACCGAGGAGGAGTCGGTCGGTGACGTGCTCGCCTTCTGGGACGGGGTGACGAAGGAGACCGAGGAGTTCCTGCGGTCGGTACCGAGCCTGGACGACACCTTCCCGCTGCCCGCGGCGCCCTGGTTCCCCGCGGACGGCCGGGTGTCGATGCGCTGGATGGCGATGCACCTGGTGCAGGAGATGGCCCGGCACGCCGGGCACGCGGACATCATCAGGGAGTCGCTGGACGGGAAGACCTCCTTCGAACTGGTGGCCATGGAGCGGGAGCAGCCCGCGTAACGCCGCCCCGCCCTGTCCCGCGCCCGCCACCGCGCCCCCGCGCGGGGCGGGCGCCTGCGTAGCCTGGTCGCGAACCGACGAGGAGGCACAGGGCGATGTCAGCAATCCGGCTGCTGGTGCTCGGGGCCGTGCGCCAGCACGGGCGGGCGCACGGCTACCAGGTGCGCAACGACCTGGAGTACTGGGGCGCGCACGAGTGGTCCAGCGCCAAGCCCGGCTCGATCTACCACGCGCTCAAGCAGATGGCGAAGCAGGGGCTGCTGCACGCGTACGAGACCGCGCCGAGCACGGCCGGCGGGCCGCCGCGTACCGAGTACGAGCTCACCGAGAAGGGCACCGAGGAGTTTCTCGCGCTGCTGCGCGCGTCGCTGACCTCGTACGACCAGAAGATGGACGTGCTGTCGGCGGCGGTCGGCTTCATCGTCTGCCTGCCGCGCGAGGAGGCGGTCGCGCTGCTGAAGCAGCGCGTGGCGGGCATCGAGCGGTGGAAGGCCGGGGTCCTGGAGCACTACACCCCGGCCGAGGGGCCGCAGGCGCTGGGGCACATCGGCGAGATCATGCACCTGTGGGTGCACTCCGCGGATGCGGGCGCGGAGTGGACGCGCGGCCTGATCGAGCGGATCGAGCGCGGCGCCTACACCTTCGAGGGCGAGGGCGAGCCGTTCGTCGGGGTCCTGGGGCCGGACGAGGAGAACCCGTACGCGACGGGTGTGCCGCACCCCGGGGACGCGCGGTAGCGGTCGGCACCGACAACAGGCGCCCCGGAGCCGGACCGAGCCCTCATGGCAGCGGGCCGGGCCGTCCGCGCGGGTCCGCCGGCGGCTGCGCGTACGGGGTGCCGGCCGGCGGATCGAGGCGGGGCGAAGAGCCCCTCCGCCCCGGTTCCGCACAGGGCCGGACATCGGGCTTGCACCTCACGTGGCGTGAGGGCCCAGGCTGGCATGCGTACCGACAAACAGGAGGAGCGGGAAGCCATGAGCTACTCCGTGGGACAGGTCGCCGGCTTCGCCGGAGTGACGGTGCGCACGCTGCACCACTACGACGAGATCGGGCTGCTCTCCCCGAGCGGCCGCAGCCACGCGGGACACCGGCGTTACGACGACGCCGACCTCGAACGGCTGCAGCAGATCCTGTTCTACCGGGAGCTCGGCTTCCCGCTCGACGAGGTCGCGGCTCTGCTCGACGATCCCGACGCGGATCCGCAGGAACACCTGCGGCGCCAGCACCGATTGCTGACCGCGCGGATCGCCGATCTGGAGAAGATGGCCGCGGCCGTCGAACACGCCATGGAGGCACGGAAGATGGGCATCAACCTCACGCCCGAGGAGAGGTTCGAGGTCTTCGGCGACCACGACCCGGAGCAGTACGCCGAGGAGGTGGAGCAGCGCTGGGGCGACACGGACGCGTACCGCGAGTCCCAGCGCCGCACCGCGCGCTACACCAAGGCGGACTGGCAGCGCATGCAGGAGGAGACCGCGGCCTGGAGCGCCCGCTACCGGGAGCTGATGGCCGCGGGTGAGCCGCCGGAGGGTGAGCGCGCGATGGACCTGGCGGAGGAGCACCGCCGGCAGATCGACGGCTGGTTCTACGAGTGCAGTTTCGAGATGCACCGGTGCCTGGGGGAGATGTACGTCTCCGACGAGCGCTTCACGGCTCACTACGAGGCGACGCACCCGGGCATGGCGGCCCACCTCCACGCCGCGATCGTCGCCAACGCGGCCCGCCACGGCTGACGTCCCCGGCGGAAGCGGAGGCGGAAGCGGAAACGGAAGCGGGGGACAGGCCGGGGCCGGGGGCGCCGGGGCGGAGGAAGTGGAATGACACGCTCCGTTCTGGGCACCTCGTCGCGTACGCCATCGAAAGGAGTCGCCATGGTGATCCGGAAGTTGCACGAGATGGGCGTACGCAGCGAGCACGCGTACCTGGCCGCCTTCGTGTCCATCGGTCTTTCCGTGGCCAGCTGGGCCGGGTCGCTTCGGATGGAGCCCGGCACCGGCCTGGCCCGCGCCGACCGGTGGGGCATCTTCGTGGGCGAATGGGCACCCACGTTCTTCGGCCTCGGTCTGGCCCTCTCCCACTACGAGCAGCACGACGGCACCCTGATCGTCGACGCCCGGGAGTACCGCAACGCATCCGTGTAGCGCGCTCCGCGCGTGACGCGGGGAGCACGCGTACCGCGCGTACCGCACGAAACGGCGGCTTGCGGGCCCCCGGGCGGCCCGAGGGGGCGGTGGAACCGGGACGGCGCACAAAGCGTTGATAGCTTTGGGCAGCCGTCCCGCCCACCGACCCAGGAGTCCCGGAACCGTGAATACGCTTGCGCTCGGACCGAGCTGGCTGGACCCGGACTATCTGATCCAGACCTTCGGTCTGATCGGCGTCCTGGTCATCGTCTTCGCCGAGTCCGGCCTCCTCATCGGATTCTTCCTGCCCGGTGACTCCCTGCTGTTCACCACCGGCCTGCTGGTGACCACCGGCAAGCTGGACACCCCGCTGTGGCTGGTGTGCACGCTCGTCGTGCTCGCCGCGATCATCGGCGACCAGGTCGGCTACCTCTTCGGCCGGAAGGTCGGCCCCGCGCTGTTCAAGCGCCCGGACTCCCGGCTGTTCAAGCAGGAGAACGTCGAGAAGGCGCACGAGTTCTTCGAGAAGCACGGCCCCAAGTCGCTCATCCTGGCCCGTTTCGTCCCGATCGTGCGGACGTTCACGCCGATCATCGCCGGTGTGAGCCGGATGAACTACCGCTCGTTCATCACGTTCAACGTCATCGGCGGTGTCCTGTGGGGCGCCGGTGTGACGCTCCTCGGGGCGTCGCTCGGCAAGATCGACTTCGTGCACCAGCACATCGAGAAGATCCTCGTGCTGATCGTGCTGATCTCGGTCGTCCCGATCGTCATCGAGTACCTGCGGGCCCGCTCCCAGGGCAAGAAGCAGAAGCAGGAGCAGTTCGGGACGGACGACTCGGACGGCCGCCCGCCGGCCCAGCGCGGCCGCCACGCCAAGCGCTGAGCCAGGCCCCCACTCCTCCCGGCGCGGGCGGCCCCGGGAGCTCGCGCGGCGGGCGCTCGCGGCCCCGGAGGGCTCCCGCGGCGGCGCTCACCGCTCCCGGGGCCGGGGCCACCCGCCCGGATGCGGTCCCCACAGCGGGGCGCTCACCGCTCCCGGAGGGGAGCTCACCCACCCCGAGGCGGTTCCCGGGGGAGGCGCTCACCGCTCCTCTGCGGGGCCGTTCACCGCTGACCGCTCCCGTACCAGCGGGGACAGCGCCATCCCCAGGACCGTCGCCGTGGCGATGGCGCCCAGCGCGATGCCCCAGCCCACCGGTCCCAGGGGCGTGCAGCCGAAGAACTGGCTCACCCCGGGCGTCTGGATGACCGCGGCCAGCACCGCCGCCGAGCCCAGGCTGGCCGCCAGCACGTTCCGGTCCAGGCCCCCGGTCGCCAGGGTCTGCGCCAGCTGGGTGCCGACGACCGCGGCGAGGGCGACCGTGCCCGCCCGCCTGCCGCGCCCGGTCAGCCGGGCAGCGGTCCACGCGAGTCCCGCGCCGGTCGCGGTGATGGCCCCGCGCAGCAGCATCTCGTCGGTCAGGGCGCTGCCGAGCGAGCGGCTCGGGCCCTCCGCCATCAGCCGTTCGGCGGTCTGGCCCGCCGGCTGGCGGACCGCGATGGCGAGCGACGGCGCCAGGTCCGTCAGCAGGTTGACCAGCATGATCTGCCGGGCATTGAGCGGCGTGGAGCCGGTCAGGGTGGAGATCAGCACGCTGAAGGTGACCTCGCCCAGATTGCCCCCGATGAGGATGCCGAGCGCGGCCCGTACCGACGCCCACATGGCGCGGCCCTCCATCAGCGCCGAGACGATGGTCTCCAGCCGGTCGTCGCCGACGACCAGGTCCGCCGCGGCCGTCGCGGCGGGCGTGCCGCGCCGCCCCAGGGCGATGCCGATGTCGGCGAGCCGGATGGCGGGGGCGTCGTTCGCACCGTCGCCGGTCATGGCCACGACCCGGCCCATCCGCTGGTAGGCCTGGACGATGCGGACCTTGTGGTGCGGGCTGCACCGGGCGATGACGTCCACGCCGGGCAGCAGCTCGTCCAGCGCGTCGTCGCCGAGCTCGTCCAGTTCCGCGCCCGTGCAGACCTTCGGGTCGGTGACGTCGCTGATGGTGGAGGCGATGGCGTCCGCGGTGGCCGGGTGGTCGCCGGTCAGCATCACGGTGTGCACCCCCGCCTCCCGCAGGTGAGCCGTGGCCGGCGCCGCCCCGGCCCGTACCGGGTCGGCCAGCGTGAGGAACCCCAGGAAGACCAGGTCCCGCACGCTCTCGTCGGTGAGGTCCTCCTCCGCGTCCATCCGGCGTTCCGCGACCGCCAGGACCCGCCGTCCCGCGCCCGCGAGCTCCTCCGCCGCGGCGGTCAGCCGCGCGAGGCCCGCCTCGTCCAGGGCGGTGTCGCCGTCCGGCCCGCCGCGGCTGCGGGCGCACCGGTCCAGCACGTTCTCGGGCGCGCCCTTCACGCTGAGCAGCACGCCGTGCGCCGCCCGGCCCGAGGTCGCGTGGTAGGCCCGCGACGGCTCGAACGGCAGTGTGTCGAGGCGCCGCCAGCGCGCCGCACCGTGCCGGACGGTGACCTTCGCGCTCCGCGCTCCGGCCGTCACGGCCCGGTCGGTCTGGTGGGCCATGGGCTCCGCCTGCCGGGCGGGCGGAGTGGCCCGCAGCGCCGCGGCCAGGACGTCCTTGCGCGGCCCGTCCAGCCGGTCGGGCGGCAGGACGCCGTTCCCGTCGCCGACCCCGGCCAGCTGGAGCTTGCCCTCCGTGAGGGTGCCGGTCTTGTCGAAGCACAGCACGTCCGCGCGGCCGAGCGCCTCGATGGTGCGCGGATTGCGCACCAGCGCGCCGACGTCCGCGAGCCGCCGGGCGGCGGCCAGCTGGGCGGCGTTCACCAGGAACGGCAGCCCTTCCGGCACGGAGGCGACGGCCAGGTTCACCGCCGAGGCGAGGTTGTCGGCGAGCGGCCGCCCGTGCGCCAGGCCCGACGCGGCCACGGCGCTGGCCGAGCCGATCGCGATGGGCAGGCTGGTGCGGGTGAGCGAGGCGAGCCGCGCCTCCACGCCGGTCTCGGGCGCCGCCTGGCGGGCGGTGGCGAGGCTGCGCCCGACCTCGGTGCTCGAACCGGTCGCGACCACGACCGCCACCGCGCGCCCCGCGGACACCGTCGTGCCCTCGTACACCATCGAGCGGCGTTCGGTCAGGTGGGTGGCGACGACCGGCGCCGGGTCCTTGTGGACGGCGAGGGACTCGCCCGTCAGGGACGACTCGTCCACCTCCAGGCCCTCCGCCTCCAGCAGCCGGCAGTCCGCCGGTACGACGTCCTCGGGCCGCAGCAGGATCACGTCGCCCTCGACCAGGTCGCCGGCCGTCACCAGCCGCTCGCGCCCCCCGCGGCGTACCCGCGCACCGATGGCGGAGCGGCGGAACAGCTCGGCGAGGGCCCGTTCGGTCCGCACCCGCTGGAAGCCGCCGATCAGGGCGGACGTGCCGGTGATGGCCGCCACCAGCAGGGCGTCGGTGCGCGAGCCGACCGCGGTGGCGAGGGCGGCGCCGCCGGCGAGGACGGGCGTGAGGGGGTTGGCCAGTTCCTCGACGAAGGCGGACGGCAGGGTGAGGCGGGCCGGTTCGTTGCCGCCGCCCGTGCGGGTGGCGCCGCGGCCGGCCGCCTCCCCGGGGGTGAGGCCGTCGGTGGTGGTGCGCAGCCGCTCCAGCACCCGCTCGGTGGGCATGAGGTGCCACGGCACGGTGGTCACGGGCGGGGCGAGGGGCCGGGCGAGCAGTTGCCTGGTGCGCCAGGCGCCCATGCAGAACGCCACGGTCGCAGCGCTGGTCCCGGCGGCCATGCCGTGGGCGGTGGCCTGCCCGGGCGGGGCCTGGAGCGCGGCGACCGCGCCGACACCGCTGCCGCCCGCGGCGAGCACGGCGCTGTCCCGGTCCACCCGCGCGGCGACGCCGACGGCGTCCACGATGATGCCCGCCGATTCGAGGTCCGAGCCGACGATCAGGTGCGCGCCCCAGGCGGGCGGTTCGCCGTCCCGGTGCACGCCGACACCGCAGTCCGCCGCGCCGAGCGCCCGCCGGTTGCCGGAGACCAGCAGCACCACCGCGCCGTCGGCCTGCAGACCGCGGACGGAGGCGACCAGATGCCGGCCGGCCGGCACCACCGCGTCGGCGAACGTGAACGCGGGCGCATCCCGGTCGGTCGCCAGCACCACCCGGGCGCCCGCGCGCCGGGCCGCTGCCGCGACCGCCTCGGCGCCCGGCGCCGTCTGCGTCCCGAGGCCGGCGACCGCCTGGAGGCGGCGGCCCTTGGCCAATCCGAGCGTCCGCTCGGCGCCCCGGCGCCGCAGCCGGGAGTCGGCCTGCCGCCCGGTGCGCCCGGAGAGCTCCAGTCCGTCCAGCGGGCCGAGGGTCCAGCCGTCGTCGTCGCGGGCGGTCCGCAGGGGCGCGTCCGCGTCGAAGAGCGCGAACAGCCGCCCGGCGGTCGTCTCCGGGTCGGCGCCGGCGAGCAGTTCCAGGTCCACCGGTTCGTACCGGTCGCTGCGCAGGGCGTCCTCCTCCAGGACGACGGTGTCCACCTGGCCGAGCCGCCGCAGCGCGCCCCGGTCCATGGTGACGACGCCGCGCAGGGCCAGGGCCCGGCCCAGGCTGGTGGCGAAGCCCTCGCGGCCGGCCTCGGGTGCCTTCGGCACGGCGGCGAGGGCGACGGCCAGGCCCCGGCGCAGGCCGGCGAAGGGCGCGGTGAGCGCGCCGGCCGCCAGGCCCGCGGCCATGGCGCGTTCGGCGTAGCGGTCGACCGAGTCCTCGGGCGTCGGCCCGGCACGGTCCACGACGAGCGGTTCGGCTCCGGCGTCCGCGGGCCCGTGGACGAGGCCGGGCTCGGCGTCGGCCCACGCCGTGCGCTCGGCCGTGGCCTCCCGCCACTGGGCGACCCGTTCGAGCACGTCGAGGGCGAGGCCGCCGCCATGGGTGGCGACGCCCTGGGTGAGCGCGTTGATCACCGGCAGGAGCGATTCGGCCTGCTCGGCGCTGCCGAGGCCGGCGACCAGGTGGCGCAGCCGCGGATGGTGCTGGAGGGCGCCGACGACCGCCGCCGCCTCGGGCGGCACCCGGAACCAGGGCGCGAGCTGCCGTACGGCCGTGATGCCGAGTCCGACGGTGTCGGCCGCCAGCGCGGGGACCGACTGGCGGGTGCGGGGGCCCTCGCTCGGGTGGTGCGGCTCGGGGCGCCACTCGTCGAACTCGTCCGGGTGGCCGCCCAGCTCCTCCTCCGCGCGCGTGACGAGGGCGACGAGCTCCCGTTCGGCGGGCGGCGGCGCGGTGACGGCCACGACCACGCGCTCCGACGGTGCGTTCACCCGGGCCCACAGCACGCCGGGGTGGCCCTCCAGGGCCTGCTCCACGCGCGCGGCGAGCCGCTCGCCGCCGGCGCCGTGCACCCCGTGGACCTCGATGTAGCAGCGGCCGGGCCGCCACCACACGCCGCGCCGCGGCAGGCCCAGCAGCCGGCCGGCCACGTCGGCGGCGCCCCGGACGCCGGCGGCGACGCCGTACGTGACCCCGGACGCCGCCGGTCCGAGCAGCGGGGGCGCCCACAGGCGCAGGCCTGGCAACGGTGACATGGGCGGGTGCCTCCGTCCGTCTCGCGACGCGAACGAGGCCCGAGTAGCCGCTCGGGGCCGCTTCAACCGCTCCGCAATGGCTACTCTGAAATGTAGACAAATTGCCCATACGTACACCACTTGTACGGATGTGAGAGCTGTGGCCACCTCGTCAACACCTCGTAAGCGCACAGCGTCGAAGGCCCCCTCCCGGAAGGCGGCCGCGAAGCCGGGCACGGCGTCCTCGGGCAGGGCGACGGCGGCCTCCGGCACGGGCACCGCACAGCAGGCCACCGCGGCGGCCGCGGGACCGGCGGCGGAACCGGCCGCGGCCCAGGACACCGGCGCGGCCCCCCGTGACGGAGGCGGCGGCCGCACCATCACCTTCACCCTCCCGTCCATGGACCGGGTGGCGAGCGGCGCGGCCGAGGCGGCGATGCTGCCGGTGACGGTGGCACGCCAGGTCATCCCCGGCAACCGCAGCCTGCCGGTCTACCTCGGCCTCGGCGTGCTGGGCGCCGCGGACGTCATCGAATGGCCCCTCGCCATCGGTCTCGGTCTCGGGTACGCGGCCCTGCGCCGCGGCGGTCTCCTGCCGCGGGCATCCACTTCCCCGACCCGCCCGGCCCCCGCGGCCTGACGCCTCGCGGCGATCCGGCGACCGGGCACCGGCCCGGCGCCTCGCCGGCGCCTCGCCGGCGGCGTACAGCGGCGTACGGCGACCTGCGGCGCGAGGGCTCAGAAGCCGCGGGTGCGCTTGGCCGCGCGGCGGGCGGCCGCCGAACCGGGCGCCCGGATGAACAGGCGCGCCATCTCGCCGCCCAGGTTCACGCCGATCGCGATCGCCAGGGCCAGCGCCGCCGCCCGGGCCAGCGAGGTGAAGCCGGCGTCCAGGTCGCTCTGGGCGATGTTGAGCACACCGAGGTACGTCGCGGAACCCGGCAGCAGCGGCCCGATCGCCGCCGTCACGTACGGCATCGACGAGGTGTGCTCGTACCGCGCCATCAGCTGCCCGAAGAGGCCCACCAGACCGGCCGCGACCGCGGTCGCCAGCACCGTGGGCCCGTCCGCGGTCACCGCGATCGACGCGTACACCACCCACGCCACCCCGCCGTTCAGCGCCACGAACAGCACCGTGGAACGTTCCTGCTGGAGCAGCACCGCGAACGTCACCGACAGCAGCACCGCCGCCAGGATCTGCAGCCCCGGCCGCTCCACGGCCTGCAGCGCGCCCTCCGGGTTCAGCTTCGCCTGGAAGAACTGCACGCCCACGTACAGCACGGTCAGCACGCCCACCACGATGGCGACGAAGAAGTACGCCACCTCCAGCAGCCGCGCCGAGGCGGTGATGTAGAAGCCGGTCAGGCCGTCCTGCACCGCCGCCACCAGCGCCCGCCCCGGGATCAGCGCGAACAGGCCACCGGTGATCACCGCGTTCGGGTGGAGCCCGGCGTGCAGCAGGCTCACCACCACACCCAGCGCCGCCGGCGGCACCGCGGCCACCGCGAACTGGTAGAACTCCGGCAGTCCGCGCCCCGCGCAGAACCACGCCGCCCGGTCGCCGAGCATCGCACCGGCCGCCGCCACCGCGAACACGGCCATGTCGCCGCCCAGCAGCATCGAGGCCGCGCCGGCCAGCAGACCCGCGGCCAGCGTGAGCACCCACCCCGGGTAGGGATGCCGGTTGCGCCGGATCTCCGCGAGGCGCCGGTACGCCTCCTCCAGCGTGACCTCGTCGTCCTCGGAGTTGATGTCGGCCACCAGCGTGTAGACCGCCGACAGCCGGGTGTAGTCCGTGCCGCGCCGCCGCACCGTCCGGTTCGCCGTCACCGGGTCGTCCACCAGCGACGGCTGGTACGTGATCGACAGCAGCGTGAACGTCACGGTCGGCTCGCAGCGGTCGAGCCCGTACGAACGGCAGATCGCGAACATCGCCGCCTCGACGTCCTCCGCGCCCTCGCCGCCCGCGAGCAGCAGCTCGCCGATACGCAGCGTCAGGTCGAGCACGCGCGGCACGGCCGGGCCCGCCTCGTCCTGCCGCTGCACCGGCTCCGGCACCGGGCGCTCGCTCACCGGCATGCGCAGCATGGTGCGCATCCGGTCCTGCCAGGGCGCGTCCTTCGACAGCCGCACCGCGGGGAAACCCTGCGCGGGCGTGAACGCGGGCGGCGACTGGCTGGCCCCGTACGTGGAGGGCGGTGCGAACGCCGATCCCTCCGGCTCGGCCGGCCCCTCGGGGGCCAGCCCCTGCGGAAGGGCGAACTCCGAGGTCGGATGGTCCTCCTCGGGCCCGGCGGGCTGTTCCACCCCCGGTGGCGGTGTGAAGGCGCTGTGCGCCTCGTCCGACTGAGGCTTCCGGTCCTCCGGAACGCCCGCTTCCTCCGCCGCCACAGTCCTGTCCCTCACTCCCATCCGGCCCGCCTGCCCAGTATGAGCACGACCAAGGGCGGGGACGCACGGCGGCCGGTGACGCACGACGGGCGGCGCACCCGCGAAGGTGCACCGCCCGCCGGACGGGAAAGGGGCGTCAGTGAGCGCCGCCCTGCGCCTCCAGGCGCTTGATGGAGGCCTCGATCTCGGCCTCGGCCTCGGCGCGGCCGACCCAGTTGGCACCCTCGACGGACTTGCCGGGCTCCAGGTCCTTGTAGACCTCGAAGAAGTGCTGGATCTCCAGGCGGTCGAACTCGGAGACGTGGTGGATGTCGCGCAGGTGCTCCATGCGCGGGTCCGAGGCCGGCACGCACAGCAGCTTGTCGTCGCCGCCCGCCTCGTCCGTCATCCGGAACATGCCGATGGCGCGGCACTTCACGAGCACACCCGGGAAGGTCGGCTCGTCCAGGATGACCAGCGCGTCCAGCGGGTCGCCGTCCTCGCCCAGGGTGCCCTCGACGAAGCCGTAATCGGCCGGGTAGACGGTCGACGTGAAGAGGTGGCGGTCCAGCCGGATGCGGCCGGTCTCGTGGTCCACCTCGTACTTGTTCCGCGATCCCTTCGGGATCTCGATGGTGACGTCGAACTCCACGGGTGGCTCCTCCAAGATCAACACAAACCGGGGGTGCCGTGTGCACGGCACAGCTCAGTGGTTAAGTGTCCCTCACGCAACCGTGTGCTCGCGAAAGGGGCTGGTCGGCCGTGCCGGAGCCGAAGGTGTTGCAGCTCGCCGCCGGTTCCGCGGTGCTCGGCCTGGTCCTGTCGGCCGGTGTGGTGACCGCGACCGGGCCCTGGGACTCGGGTCAGCGTACGGCGGAGCGCGCTCGCGTCGCCGCCCAGGCCCGCACAGGTGGCGCACATCACGATCCCGCGGCGCCCGGCGGCCCGGCCCGGGGGGACGGCCCCGGTGGCCGCGGCGGCCCCGCCCGCCCCGAGGCACCCGCCCCGGCGCCCAGTGCCCCCGGAGTGCTCACGGCCCTCGGCAAGGCCGCCGCCCGCCCGCAGAACACCGCCCTCGCCACCGTCCTGGAGCCGCTGCTCGCCTCGCCGGACCTCGGCCCGCTGCGGACCGGCGCCGTCGTCGACGTCGCCACCGGGGAGCAGCTGTACGGCAACGGCGCGGCCGCCCCGATGGTCCCCGCCTCGACCGTGAAGATCGCCACCGCGGCCGCCGCGCTCTCCGCCCTCGGCCCGGACCACCGCATCCCCACCACCGTCGTCGCCACGCCGGACTTCCGCCGCGTCACCCTGGTCGGCGGCGGCGACCCCACCCTCGACGGGCCCCGGCTGCGCACCCTCGCCCGCGACACCGCCCGCGCCCTGCGCGACCGCGGCGTCACCACCGTCGTCCTGGCGTACGACACCTCGCTCTACTCCGGCCCGGAGCGCCACCCCATCGGCGTCAACGACAACATCGCGCCGGTCACGGCCCTGATGACCGACGAGGGCAGGATCGCCGGCGCCGGCGCCGCGGGCCCGCAGGGCGAGCCGGCGAACGGCCCCGCCCCCCGCTCCGCCGACCCGGCCGGCGACACCGCCCGCGCCTTCGGCGACCTGCTCGGCGAGCACGCCGTCACCACCGGCGGCCCGCCCGTCCGCGCCAAGGCGCCCCGGCAGGCCGAGCGGCTGGCCCGGACCCGTTCGGCGCCCCTGTCGGCCCTGGTCGAGCGCGCCCTGACCCACAGCGACAACGACATCGCCGAGGCGCTCGCCCGCCAGACCGCCATGGCCACCGGCAAGCCCGCCAGCTTCGACGGCGCCGCCCGCGCCGTGCGCGCCGAACTCGGGAAGCTCGGCGTCCCGCTGGCGGGAGCGCGGTTCGCCGACGGCAGCGGCCTGGACCGCCGCGACCGGCTCTCCGCCGCCTCCCTGACCGCCCTGCTGGTCCGCGCCGCCGACCCCGGCCGCCCCGAGCTGCGCCCGGTCCTCACCGGCCTGCCCGTCGGCGGCTTCAGCGGCACCCTGAGGGAGCGCTACGCCGGCGGGTCCCCGGGCGCCGGGGTGATCCGCGCCAAGACCGGCACCCTGACCGGCGTGAACACCCTCGCCGGGACGGCGGTGACCGCGAACGGCCGACTGCTGGCGTTCGCGTTTCTCGCCGGCGAGACCCCGTCCCCGTACACCGCCCAGCCCGCCCTCGACCGCCTCGCCGCGGCCCTCACCCGCTGAGCGGCCGGGAGACGGGCGCCGTCCCGTCCCTCACCCATCCGCGCGCCGAGCACGTACGGTTGACGCATGACGAGCATCGGTGGTGCGGAGATGGTCGACTGGAACCTCGCGGTCGCGACCGCGACCCGGCTGGTACGCCCGGGGCCGGAGGTGAGCCGCGACGAGGCCCGTGCGGTCGTGGCCGAGCTGCGGCGACACGCGAAGGCGTCCGAGGAACACGTCCGGGCGTACACCCGGATGATCCCCGACGGCCACGAGCCGGACGACACCCCGATCCTGGTCGTGGACCGTCCCGGCTGGGTCAGGGCGAACGTCGCGGGCTTCCGCGAGCTGCTCAAACCGCTGCTGGAGAAGATGCAGGAGCGCCGCTCCGCCTCTCCCGGCGGGGCCGTGCTGGGCGCGGTCGGCGGCAAGGTGACCGGCGTCGAGCTGGGCATGCTGCTGTCGTTCCTGGCCTCCCGGGTCCTCGGGCAGTACGAGACGTTCGCCCCGGCCACGCGGGAGCTGCCCGCCGGCGAGCACGGCGGCGGACGGCTGCTGCTCGTCGCGCCGAACATCGTCCACGTGGAGCGCGAGCTGGACGTGGCACCGCACGACTTCCGGCTGTGGGTGTGCCTGCACGAGGAGACGCACCGTACCCAGTTCACCGGGGTGCCCTGGCTGCGCGACCACCTCCAGGGCGAGATCCAGTCATTCCTGAGCGCGACCGACGTCGATCCCATGACGGTCCTGGAGCGGCTGCGCGAAGCCGCCCAGACGCTGGCCGGCGCCCGCCCGGAGGGCGAGGAGGAGGACGGCGGCCGCTCGCTGGTGGAGCTCGTCCAGACGCCCGAGCAGCGCGAGATCCTCGGCCGCCTCACCGCCGTGATGTCGCTCCTCGAAGGCCACGCGGACTACGTGATGGACGGCGTGGGCCCGCAGGTGGTGCCGTCGGTGGCGGAGATCCGCGAGAAGTTCCAGCAGCGCCGGGCGCGCGGCGCGTCCCGGCTGGACCTGGCCCTGCGCAAGCTGCTCGGCCTGGACGCCAAGCTGCGCCAGTACCGGGACGGCGAGAAGTTCGTCCGCGCGGTCGTCGACGAGGTCGGCATGGACGGCTTCAACCGCGTGTGGACCTCCCCGAACACCCTGCCCACCAAGGCGGAGATCGCCAAACCGGCGGATTGGGTCGCGCGGGTGCACCGCTAGGCGGAGTGAGCAGCCCGTTCCGGCCGACGGCGGCGAACGGCGCCCCTCCAATCACCCATCCGAGGGACCGTGGGCGGTGGGTGGGCGTGCAATGCTCGGGTATCGGCCGGGTTCTGTCACGATCGATGCACTCTGAGTGACCGAACCCTCCGGTCCGGCCGTTAAGACTCCGACCGAGGCACCCCCCAACTTCTCCCACACGAAGGGCACCGGACATGGGTCCCCATCCTGCGGTCGCGGCGATACGCCTGGCGGTCCGCCGCGTCCTCCACGACGTCCTCACCCAGCACACCGTCCCCGAGCCGAGCACCACGGCACACAGCGCCCCGGGAGTCACCGCCGCCCCCGGGCACGGCGCCGGCGCACCGCCGGAGCCCCCGCTCGTGCTGGTCGCCTGCTCCGGCGGCGCCGACTCCATGGCGCTCGCGTCCGCCCTCGCCTTCGAGGCCCGCAAGCTCCCCGTCCGCGCCGGCGCCATCACCGTCGACCACGGCCTCCAGCCCGGCTCCGACCTGCGCGCCACCGAGGTCGCCGCCCGCCTCGCCGTGATGGGGCTGGACCCGGTCGAGGCCGTCACCGTGACCGTCGGACGCGACGGCGGGCCGGAGGCCGCCGCCCGCGACGCCCGGTACGCCGCGCTGGACGAGGCCGCCGAGCGGCTGGGCGCCGTCGCCGTGCTGCTCGGCCACACGCGCGACGACCAGGCCGAGACCGTGCTGCTCGGGCTCGCCCGGGGCTCCGGCATCCGCTCGCTGTCCGGCATGGCCGCCGTCTCCGGCGCCGAGGGCCGCTACCGCCGCCCGTTCCTGGAGGTCGACCGGCAGACCGCCCGCAAGGCGTGCATGGTCCAGTCCCTGCCCGTCTGGGACGACCCGATGAACGCCGACCCGGCCTACACGCGCTCCCGCCTGCGCCACGAGGGCCTGCCCGCCCTGGAGAAGTCCCTGGGCAAGGGCGTCGTCGAGGCCCTCGCCCGGACGGCCCAGCTGTGCCGGGACGACGCCGACGCCCTGGACACGTGGGCGGCCGACGTCGAGGCGTCCGTACGGGACGAGACCGGCCACCTGGTGTGCGCCAGGCTGTACGCGCTGCCGCCCGCCGTGCGCCGCCGGGTGCTGCGCCGCGCGGCCATCGCCCAGGGAGCCCCCGCCGGCTCGCTGTTCGCCCGCCACATCGAGGAACTGGACCGGCTGATCACCAGCTGGCGCGGTCAGGGAGCCATCAATCTGCCCGGCCGCGTCGAGGCACGCCGCCAGGGTGGCAGACTGGTCATTCGGCAAGGCTGACGCAGGCTGCAACGAAAGTGACCCGGGTGAACGAGAAAGACATGGGCGCCGACCTCCAGTCGGTGCTCATCACCAAGGAAGAGATCGACGCGAAGCTGGCCGAGCTGGCCGCGAAGATCGACGCGGAGTACGCGGGCAAGGACCTGCTCATCGTCGGTGTCCTCAAGGGCGCCGTGATGGTGATGGCGGACCTGGCGCGCGCGCTGTCCACCCCCGTCACGATGGACTGGATGGCCGTCTCCTCGTACGGAGCGGGCACCCAGTCCTCCGGCGTCGTCCGGATCCTCAAGGACCTGGACACCGACATCAAGGGCAAGCACGTCCTGATCGTCGAGGACATCATCGACTCCGGCCTGACGCTGTCGTGGCTGCTGTCGAACCTCGGCTCGCGGGAGCCGGCCTCCCTGGAGGTCTGCACCCTGCTGCGCAAGCCGGAGGCGGCGAAGGTCGCGATCGACGTCAAGTGGATCGGCTTCGACATCCCCAACGAGTTCGTCGTCGGGTACGGCCTGGATTACGCGGAGAAGTACCGCAATCTCCCCTTCGTCGGGACGCTGGCGCCGCACGTGTACGGCGGCTGATCGGCGGATGACCCGGCGCCGCACGGGAACCCCGGCCTCCTTCCCCGCGTTGGAGCATGGGAAGGCGGTCGCGGGTCACAATGCTGGGGTACCGTCCGAAGAACAGTCTTTTCTCATAGCAGCATTTACCTACGGGCAGGAGGGACGGGGCGTCATCGCTCCGTATGGATGGACGTGAAGCGATACTTCCGTGGGCCGGTCATGTGGATCGTGCTGGCCGTCCTCGCCGTGGTCGTGTTGATGCAGGTCGTCGGCTCGTCGGGCGGCTACAAGACGGTGGACACCGGCAAGGTGATCCAGGCGATCGACAAGAACCAGGTCGAGCAGGCCAAGCTCACCACCGGCGACGAACAGATGATCAAGATCGACCTGAAGGGCAACTTCAAGGTCGACGGTGCCGACAAGGTCCAGGCGAGCTACATCGGAACGCAGGGCTCCGACCTGGCCGCCACGCTGCAGAAGAAGTACGAAGCGGGCGACATCGAGAAGAGCTACACCGTCTCGCCGTCGAAGCAGTCCCCGTTCGTCTCGGTGCTGCTCTCGCTGCTGCCGTTCGTGCTGATCGTCGTGGTCTTCCTGTTCCTGATGAATCAGATGCAGGGCGGCGGCTCCCGGGTGATGAACTTCGGGAAGTCCAAGGCCAAGCTGATCACCAAGGACACCCCGAAGACGACGTTCGCCGACGTGGCCGGGTCCGACGAGGCCGTGGAGGAGCTCCACGAGATCAAGGAGTTCCTGCAGGAGCCGGCGAAGTTCCAGGCCGTCGGCGCCAAGATCCCCAAGGGTGTGCTGCTGTACGGCCCGCCCGGTACGGGCAAGACGCTGCTCGCGCGCGCCGTCGCGGGCGAGGCGGGCGTTCCCTTCTACTCCATCTCCGGCTCCGACTTCGTCGAGATGTTCGTGGGTGTCGGCGCCTCGCGCGTCCGTGACCTGTTCGAGCAGGCCAAGGCGAACGCTCCGGCGATCGTCTTCGTCGACGAGATCGACGCCGTCGGCCGGCACCGCGGCGCGGGCCTCGGCGGCGGCCACGACGAGCGCGAGCAGACCCTGAACCAGCTGCTCGTCGAGATGGACGGCTTCGACGTGAAGGGCGGCGTCATCCTGATCGCCGCCACCAACCGGCCGGACATCCTCGACCCGGCGCTGCTGCGCCCGGGCCGCTTCGACCGGCAGATCGCCGTCGACCGCCCCGACATGCAGGGCCGTCTGGAGATCCTCAAGGTCCACCAGAAGGGCAAGCCGGTCGCCCCGGACGTGGACCTGTCCGCGGTGGCGCGCCGTACGCCCGGCTTCACGGGTGCCGATCTGTCGAACGTCCTCAACGAGGCGGCGCTGCTGACCGCCCGCTCGGACAAGAAGCTGATCGACAACCACATGCTGGACGAGGCGATCGACCGTGTGGTCGCGGGCCCGCAGAAGCGGACCCGGATCATGTCGGACAAGGAGAAGAAGATCACCGCGTACCACGAGGGCGGTCACGCCCTGGTCGCGGCGGCCTGCCCGAACTCCGACCCCGTCCACAAGATCACCATCCTGTCCCGGGGCCGGGCCCTGGGTTACACCATGGTTCTGCCGGACGAGGACAAGTACTCGACCACGCGCAACGAGATGCTCGACCAGCTGGCGTACATGCTGGGCGGCCGCGCGGCCGAGGAGCTCGTCTTCCACGACCCGACCACGGGTGCGGCCAACGACATCGAGAAGGCGACCGCGACCGCGCGGGCCATGGTCACGCAGTACGGCATGACCGAGCGGCTCGGCGCGATCAAGTTCGGCGGCGACAACAGCGAGCCCTTCCTGGGGCGCGAGATGGCGCACCAGCGCGACTACTCGGAAGAGGTCGCCGCGCTCGTCGACGAAGAGGTCAAGAAGCTCATCGAGACCGCGCACAACGAGGCCTGGGAGATCCTCGTCGAGAACCGCGACGTCCTCGACAACCTGGTCCTGCGGCTGCTGGAGAAGGAGACGCTCGGCAAGGAGGAGATCGCCGAGATCTTCGCCCCGATCGTCAAGCGTCCGGCCCGCCCGGCGTGGACCGGCTCCTCGCGGCGCACGCCGTCGACGCGGCCTCCGGTGCTCTCGCCGAAGGAGCTGGCGCTGACGAACGGCGCCGCCGGTACGGCCGGGACGAACGGGTCCGGGCCTGTCTCCGACGCCTCTCCGGCGGCGGAGCCGGTGACGGAGGAGCGTCCCGAGGCGTGAGGGACCGCCGCCGGCCAGTGGCCGGCGGCCCCGGAATGAAAGCCGCGCCCCCCGGGTTCTAGCCTGTGGGGGCGCGGCTTTGCGTGTGCGCCGCGTACGCGCGTACTGCAGGCAATACGGAACGAGGCACAGAATGACCGACCCGGTGACGCTGGACGGCGAGGGCAGAATCGGCGACTTCGACGAGAAGCGCGCCGAGAACGCCGTACGCGAACTCCTCATCGCGGTCGGTGAGGACCCGGACCGGGAGGGTCTGCGGGAGACTCCGGCGCGGGTGGCCCGGGCCTACAGGGAGATATTCGCCGGTCTGTGGCAGGAGCCCGAGGACGTCCTGACGACGACGTTCGACCTGGGGCACGACGAGATGGTCCTGGTGAAGGACATCGAGGTCACCTCCTGCTGCGAGCACCACCTGGTGCCGTTCCGCGGCGTCGCCCACGTCGGGTACATCCCGTCCACCACCGGCAAGATCACCGGTCTGTCGAAGCTGGCGCGGCTCGTGGACGTCTACGCCCGCCGGCCGCAGGTGCAGGAGCGGCTGACCACCCAGATCGCGGACTCGCTGATGAAGATCCTGGAGCCGCGCGGCGTGATCGTGGTCATCGAGTGCGAGCACATGTGCATGTCGATGCGCGGCATCCGCAAGCCGGGCGCCAAGACGATCACCTCGGCCGTGCGCGGTCAGCTGCGGGACGTGGCGACGCGTGCGGAGGCGATGAGCCTCATCATGGCGGACTGACCACCCCCGGACTGACCAACTCCCTTTCTGCGCCCGTCTTTTATGCCGGACAGGCAGTGGACGCGGGCATGCTCCGCCGTGAAGACTCGCGGCATGACGATCACGAACGAGCAGGCGAAGTCCTTACCCGCACGCAGTCTCGGCGGCCTCGAGGTGTCCGCGCTCGGCTTCGGCGCGATGGTGCTGTCGCCGGGGGTGTACGGGGAGATCGACGACGAGCGCGGTGAGCGGGCGCTGCTCGCCGCGGTCGAGGCGGGCGCCACCCTGATCGACACGGCGGACGGCTACGGCGCCGACGGCCACAACGAGCGGCTCATCGGCAAGGCGCTGCGCGGGCGGCGGGACGAGGTGGCGATCGCCACCAAGTTCGGCTTCCGGCTGCCCGAGGGGGTGGAGCCGCACCCCTTCCCGGTCGGCTTCGCCTTCGGCGAGCTCGCCGTCAACGCGGACCCGAAGCATGTGCGCGGGTACGCCGAGGCGAGCCTGCGGGAGCTGGGGACGGACCGGATCGACCTCTACTACCCGCACTTCCCCGACCCGCAGGTGCCCCTGGAGGACACCGTGGGCGCGGTCGCCGACCTCATCCAGGACGGGCTGGTCCGGTACCTGGGCCTGTCGAACGTCACCGCCGGGCAGCTGCGGGCGGCGCACGCCGTGCACCCCGTGGCGGCCGTGCAGACCGAGTGGTCCATGTGGCGCCCGGCCGACCCGGAGCTGCTCGCCGCCGCCCGGGAGCTGGGCGTCGGGCTGGTGGCGTGGTCGCCGCTGGGGGCGGGCTTCCTCACCGGCACGGTGAGCGAAGTGAAGGAGGGCGACTTCCGGCAGCAGATGCCGCGGTTCGCCGCGGAGAACCGGCAGGCCAACAACGACCGCTTCGCGCCCGTGCGGGGCATCGCCGCCGAGCTGGAGCTGACCCCGGCGCAGCTGGCGCTGGCCTGGCTGCTGGCGCAGGACCCGCACGTGGTGCCGATCCCGGGAAGCCGTACCCCCGCGCACATCGAGGAGAACCTCGCCGCCGCGCGGGTGGAGCTGTCGGGGGACGTCCTGGACCGGCTGTCGGAGATTCTCGCCGCGACGGAGGTCGCGGGCGGCACGCTGCTGTAGGCGCGGCGCACCGCGGTGGGCTGCACGCGCCCCGCGGCCGGGGCCCGGGGTCGCTGTCCGGCGGACGGCGACCCCGTCCCGCCCGGGTCAGCCCCGGGCGGGCACCTCGTCGTCGTCCTCCGGGAGCCGGCAGACCCGCTCCAGGAAGAGCGCCGCAGCGATCACCGCGATGCCCGCCGCCACCGCGAAGCCGGCGTAGATCGCCTGGTCCCGGCGGGGCGGGATGTCGAGGGAGCCGAGCAGGAAGACGCCCACCCCGCCGTACATACCGCTCACCAGTGCGACGACCAGGGCGCTGGCCTGGCCGAAGACGACCGCGCGGGCGGCCATCAGGGGCTCCACGCCCTTCGCGCCGGGGCGGCGCTCGCGCTGGGCCCGCAGGCGGGCCCGCAGCGACAGGGCCGTCGCCATGAGGACCACCGCGATCACCGCGAGAACGATCGGCGCGGCCAGGGGCACGCTCGGCAGGGTGCCGAACGCCTCCCAGAGCCGTGCGCCTCCCCAGGAGAGGATGCCCGCGACGACGAACAGACCGGCCAGTACCTTGAGCCGCAGTTGCTTCACCCGGGGGTCCTTCGTGCTCGTCGCCGTACGATCTCCGTCGAGGTTAACGACTACTCGGGCAGCCGCAGTTCCAGGTCCTCGCGGACGAGGACGCCGGACCGGCCCACGCCCGTCAGCAGCTCGGCGACCGCACCGACGCCGGGGACCCGGGCCTCCGGGTCGACGTCGTGCCACGGCGCCAGGACGAAGGCCCGCTCGTGGGCGCGCGGGTGCGGCAGGGTGAGGACGGGGTCGTCGGAGACCAGGTCCGCGTACGCCACGATGTCGACGTCCAGGGTGCGGGCGCCCCAGCGCTCGTCGCGGACGCGGTGGAACGCCTCCTCCACGGCGTGCGCCCGCTCCAGCAGCGAGGCGGGGGGCAGGGTGGTCTTCACCACGACCACCGCGTTGAAGTACGAGGGCTGCGAGCCGGGGTCGACGCCCCAGGGCTCCGTCTCGTACACCGGGGACACCGCCTTGACCCGGACACCCGGGGTGTCCTCCAGGGCGTCGACGGCGCCCTGGAGGGTCTCCAGGCGGTTGCCGAGGTTGGCCCCGAGGGCGATCACGGCCCGCTTGGGGTTGGAGAGGGTGATGTCCGCGGCGTCGACCTGCTCCACCACGGAGGCGGGCACCGGCTGTACCGTCGGGTCGCTCTGCGTGCTGTTCATGCGCGCCTCCGTGTGATGGTGATGGTGACGTCGTCGAAGGGCACGGTGATCGGGGCGTCCGGCTTGTGGACGGTCACCTCCACCTCCTGGACGCCGTCGTGCTTGAGGCACTGGTGGGCGATGCGCTCGGCGAGCGTCTCGATCAGGTCGACCGGCTCCCCCTGCACCACGTCCACGACCTCCTCCGCCACGATGCCGTAGTGCACCGTCTTCGCCAGGTCGTCGTCGGCCGCCGCCGGGCGCGTGTCGAGGCCCAGCACCAGGTCCACGATGAAGGTCTGGCCCTCCTCGCGCTCCCGGGGGAAGACGCCATGGTGCCCACGGGCCTTGAGGCCGCGCAGCGCGACACGATCCACGCGAATCACTCCTGCTGTCGTTGGTCTGGCGGGCACACGGCCGGGTGCGGTCGACGCGCGTTGCCACCACTCGAATCTACCTGCGAGCTCTGACAGCGCCCGCCCACGGGGCGGGCTTACCGCTCGCCTACCCACTCACGAGGGGTTCTCGTCGTCCTCGTCGTCGCCCGTTTCGGCCAGAACGGGTGAACCGTGGTGCGACCAGACGCGCCACCCGTCCGGTGTGCGGCGGAACACGTTCGTCGCGACGACCAGCTGGCCGACGAGCGGTCCCAGCTCGGCGCCGTCCTCGGCCGGGCCGCCGCTGAGGATGTTCTCCGTGCAGGTCACCAGGGCCGTGTCATCGGCGACGGACACCTTCACGTCGGTCAGGAAGAACTGGATGTACTCCGTGTTCGCCATGATCAGCGCGTACGAGCGGAGCACCTCGCCCCGGCCCGTCAGGACCGGCCAGCCCGGGTGCACGCAGGAGATGCCGCCGTACGGTTCGGCCAGCCACAGATCGGACACCGCCTCGAAGTCGCCGCGCTCCATCGCCTCGTAGAAGGCGGTGTTGGCCAGCTCGACCGCTTCGGCGTCGTGGGTCCGCGCGTCGCTCACAGGGCACCCTCGACGGCGCGGGCCACCCGGACCGCGTCCGCCGTCGCCCGTACCTCGTGCACCCGCACGGCCCAGGCGCCCTCGCGGGCGGCGATGGCCGAGACGGCGGCGGTGGCCGCGTCCCGCTCGCGCGCGGGCGGTGGCGCCGAGCCCTCGGCGGCCAGCACGTGGCCGAGGAACCGCTTGCGCGAGGCGGCCACCAGCAGGGGGCGGCCGAGGGCCCGCAGGTCGGCCAGGTGGGCGAGGAGCGCCAGGTCGTGCGGGGCCTGCTTCGCGAAGCCGAGGCCCGGGTCGACGATGATCCGCTCGGGGTCGATGCCCCCGGCGACGACCGCCTCCACGCGCTCGCGCACCTCGGCGACGACCTCCGCCACGACGTCGTCGTACACGGCGAGGCTGTTCATGTTCTCGCTGAAGCCGCGCCAGTGCATGACGACGAACGGCACCCCTGCGGCGGCGACGGACGGCACCATCTCCGGGTCGGCGAGACCGCCGCTCACGTCGTTGACCAGCACCGCACCGGCCTCCACGGCGCGGCGGGCGACCGAGGCGCGCATGGTGTCCACCGAGACGGTGACGCCCTCGGCCGCCAGGCCGCGCACGACGGGGACGACCCGCCGCAGCTCCTCGTCCTCGTCCACGCGGGTGGCGCCCGGCCGGGTCGACTCGCCGCCGACGTCGACCAGGTCGGCGCCCTGGGCGACGAGTTCCAGGCCGTGCTTGACGGCGGCCGTGGTGTCGAACCAGCGGCCACCGTCGGAGAAGGAGTCGGGGGTCACATTGACGACTCCCATGACCGCACAGCGGTCCCACTCCGGCAGGCCCCGGGCCGTGCCACGCGCGCGCAACGTACTCATGCGTCCAGCCTAGGGGGTGTCTTGCCGATCATGCCGGGCTCGCGGTGTCCGGCACCGCACCTCGCTGCGTTGTCGTCGGTCGCCGACGCTCCGCGTCGACTCCCTCCTCCGCCTTGCGATGCACGGCACCGGACACCGCTCACTGATCCAGCCTGATCGACAAGACACCCCCTGGGGGTGTCTCGCCGATCACGGGGTGCGCGGCTCAGGCCGCGCGGACCTCGTGCTCGCCGTGCGACGGGCGGATGTGCGCGCAGGGCCGGGCCGGGCGGGCGGCGCGCCGGCGGCGGAACGGGCGCGGCGGCTCGATGTTCACGAAGCCCTCCGCCTGCATCGCCGCGAAGCCGATGCGCGGCAGGTCGCGCGCGTTGCGGTAGACGACGAAGCGGGGCTCCCAGCGCGGCTGGAACTTCGCGTTGAACTTGTACAGCGACTCGATCTGGAACCAGCGGGAGAGGAACACCAGCAGCCCGCGCCAGATCCGCAGGACCGGGCCGGCGCCGAGCTTCTCGCCGCGGGCCAGGGCCGAGCGGAACATCGCGAAGTTCAGCGACACCCGCTCGATGCCCAGCCGGGGGGAGGCCTGGAGGGCCGCGACGATCAGCAGCTCGTTCATGCCCGGGTCGGCGGACCGGTCGCGGCGCATCAGCTCCAGCGACATCCCGTCCGTCCCCCACGGGACGAAGTGGATGATCGCCTTCAGGTCGCCGTACGGGGAGTCCGGGTCCTCCTTGTGGGCGGTGGCGATGACGGCGTCGCCGTCCGCGGGGTCGCCGATGCGGCCGAGGGCCATGGAGAAGCCGCGCTCGGTGTCGGTGCCGCGCCAGTCGGCGGCGGCCCGCCGTATGTGCTCCAGTTCGCCGTCCGAGAGGTCACGGGCGCGCCGGACCCGGGTCGTGTACCCATTGCGTTCGATGCGCTTGACCATCTGGCGCACGTTGCGCATGGCGCGCCCGGTGAGCGAGAAATCCGCGACGTCCACCACCGCCTCGTCGCCGAGCTCCAGCGCGTCCAGACCGGTCTCCCGGGTCCACACCTCGCCGCCGGTCTCGGAGCAGCCCATGACGGCCGGGGTCCAGGAGTGGGCCTTGGCCTCGTCCATGAACCGCTCGATGGCGCCGGGCCAGGCCTCGACGTCGCCGATCGGGTCGCCGCTGGCGAGCATCACGCCGGAGACGACGCGGTAGCAGACGGCGGCCTTGCCGCTGGGGGAGAACACCACGCCCTTGTCGCGGCGGAGCGCGAAGTGGCCGAGCGAGTCGCGCCCGCCGTGCCGGGCGAGCAGCTCGCGCAGCCGCGTCTCGTCGTCCTCGGTGAGCCGGGCGACCGGGTGCTCGGGGCGGAAGGCGAGGTACACGGTGGTGATGGCGGTGACCAGGCCGAGCGCGCCGAGCGAGTAGCCGACGGTCCAGTCGACGCCGCCGCGGTAGCCGATGGGGCCCTCGACGCCGAACAGGCCGTAGAGGACGTGCTCCAGGCGGTCGCTCACGCTCGGGCTGCCGACCACCTTGCGGGGGTGGGCGCTGACGATGACCAGGCCGAGCCCGATCGAACCGGCGCCCATCACCACGAAGTTGGCCAGTGCCTTCCAGCGGCTGCGCGGATCGGGCAGCGCCGCGAACTGGCTCCGGTGGCGCAGCAGCAGGGCGAGCAGCGCCAGGGAGAGCAGGGCGCCGATGACGGAGTGGCGGTAGGTGAACTGGGCCGCGGCACCGACCGGCAGCAGGACCACGGCCGCGCGCCAGGCGCGGCGCTTGTGGCGCTTCAGCCCGTGCGCGAGCAGCAGGAGCAGGACGCCGGCGCTCACCGAGAGGGCCGCCGAGAGCGGCCCCAGGGTGCCCGGCAGGACCTCCGCGACGGCGTGCATGCGGCTGGCGCGGAACCGGGGGAAGACCCCGGCGGCGACGTCGATCAGACCGATGACGGTGCAGGCCGTGCCCACCAAGGAGGGAACCGTTTCGGCACGCGGCCCGCGCAGGACGCGGCGTACCCGACCCGGAACCGATCCCGACTTATCCCCATCTACCGTGACAGACATTGCTTCCCGTAGCTCCGCGAGAGATTTACCTGTGTCCCCTGGGGCCGGAAACGGCTCGGCCGGACAGCGTGCGCTCTCTAGGACGGCACACGGGGGATACGGGTTCATTCCGCCCCGGGGAAATCTCGACGAAGAGGACTGCGACGACTCATGGGTCTCACCGGCAACAAGGTCCTGGCGCTGGCATCGCTCCTGGCCATCGGCCTGTTCGCGGCGACCGTCCTGCTGTGGCCGCGGCTCGCCCGCCGGGGCCTGCGGCCGGTGCTCGCCCGGGTGGGGCTGCTGCTGGCGACCCAGCTGGCCCTCTTCGCCGCGGTCGGTCTGGCCGCGAACAACCACTTCCTCTTCTACGGCTCGTGGGCCGACCTCTTCGGACGGGAACAGGAGATGGGCGTCGTCGTGGACCACTCCGCGCGCGGCGCGGGGGGCATCACGGTGGTCGGCGAGCGGGCGCCCGAGGGCGTGCCGGGCGCCGCCCGCCCGGCGCTGGCCGGCCAGGTCCAGAAGGTCGTCGTCACCGGCGCGAGATCGAGGATCAGGAGCGCCGCCTACGTCTATCTGCCCCCGGAGTACTTCCAGCCGCGGTACGCCGGCAAGACCTTCCCGGCGGCCGTCGTGCTGACCGGCTACCCGGGGACCGCCGAGAACCTGCTCAAAGGGCTCCGGTACCCGCGCACCGCTCACGAGCAGGTGAAGCAGGGGAGGATGCGCCCCATGATCCTGGTGATGCTGCGCCCGACCGTGGCGCCGCCCAGGGACACCGAGTGCGTCGACGTCCCCGGCGGCCCGCAGACCGAGACCTTCTTCGCGCAGGACCTGCCCGAGGCCGTCTCCGGGACCTACCGGGTCGGCACGCACGCCCGGAACTGGGGTCTCATCGGCAATTCCACCGGCGGTTACTGCGCGCTGAAGATCGCCCTGCACCACCCCGGGCGGTACGCGGCGGCCGCCGGCCTGTCCGCGTACTACAAGGCGGCCGAGGACATCACGACCGGCGACCTGTTCCACGGCGACCGGCGCCGGCGCGACCGGGCGGACCTGCTGTGGAGCCTGGACCACCTGCCGCAGGGCCGATCGTCCTTCCTGGTCACCACCTCCCGGCAGGGCGAGGGCAACCGCCGGGCGACGCTCGACTTCATCGGCAAGGTGAAGGCGCCCGCCCGCGTCTCCTCGATCACCCTGGACAGCGGCGGGCACAACTTCACCACCTGGAACCGGGAGATCCCGCCGGCCCTGGTGTGGCTGAGCGGCCGGCTCAGCGCGGGCTGACGGTCTCCAGGTCGACGTCGCTCCGCGGGACGTCCCGTGCGTCGGCGGCGGTGGAGCGGCGCAGCGCCTCGTGCAGCCGTGCCGGCGTGAGCACGCCGAGGAAGCGGCCCTTCTCCCCGGGGTCGACGACCGCGATCCAGCCCGCGTCGTACTGGAGCATCGTGGCGAACGCCTGCTTCAGCGAGGCGCCGACGGGCAGCCACGCCTCCATCCGGCGGGCGTGGTCGCGCACCGGGCCGCTGCCGGCTCCGGCCCGTTCGGCGGAGATCCAGCCGTGCAGGCCGCCCTCCGCGTCCAGGACGACGGCCCAGTGCGCGCCGAGGTCGCGGGGCAGCGGGTCGTCGAGGCGGACGACCGGGGGCTGTTCGAGGTCGCCCGGCTCGATGGGGGTGACCGACAGCCGCTTCAGTCCGCGGTCGGCGCCGACGAACTCGGCGACGTACGGGGTGGCCGGGGCGCCCAGCACCGCGGCGGGGGCGTCCAGCTGCTCGATCCGGCCCTGCCCGAAGACCGCGATGCGGTCGCCCAGCCGGACCGCCTCCTCGATGTCGTGGGTGACGAACAGGACCGTCTTGCGCACCTGGGACTGGAGCTTGAGGAACTCGCTCTGCAGCCGCTCGCGGACGACCGGGTCTACCGCGCCGAACGGCTCGTCCATCAGCAGCACGGGCGGGTCGGCGGCCAGCGCGCGGGCGACGCCGACGCGCTGGCGCTGGCCGCCGGAGAGCTGCTCGGGATAGCGGTCGCCGTACACGGCCGGGTCGAGGCCGACCAGGTCGAGGAGTTCGGCGGCGCGGGCGCGGGCCGCGGACCGCTTGACGCCGAGGAGGTGGGGGACGGTCGCGGTGTTCTCCAGCACGGTCCTGTGCGGGAAGAGGCCGACCTGCTGGATGACGTACCCGATGCCGCGGCGCAGCTGTACGGGGTCGGTGCCGGCGATGTCGCGGCCGTCGACGAACACGCGGCCCGAGGTGGGTTCGACGAGCCGGTTGACCATCTTCATCGTGGTGGTCTTGCCGCAGCCGGAGGGTCCGACGAGCGTGACGAGTTCGCCCTCGGCGACCTCGAACGACAGGTCGTCGACGGCGGTCGTGCCGTCCGGGTACCGCTTCGTGACGTGCTCGAATCGGATCATGGTTCCCCATTGTGGCCGGTGCCGTGTGAAGGCCGTGTTGCCGTGCTGTGGCGGACCCCGGCGATTGTCGGTGGCGGGGGATAGGGTCGTCGGTGACTCGAACGCAGGAGCGGTCGCGGCCGTGGAACGGGGGTGGGGTGCGTGAGCGCGGCGCCGGGTTGTCTGGCGGCCAACGACTGGGTCTGCGCGGAGTACCTCAGCTCCCGGGCCCAGGAGCTGACGGACGCGACGGTCCAGCACGTGTGGATCACGGCCGTGTCCGTGCTCATCGGGCTGGCCGTGGCCTTCCCGCTGGCCCTGCTGGTGCGCGCCCGGCCGCGGTTCGCCGGGCCGGTGCTGGGGCTGACGACCGTGCTCTACACCGTTCCGTCGCTGGCCATGTTCTCGCTGCTGCTGCCCTTCTTCGGGCTCTCGGCGGCCCTGGTGGTGACGGGCCTCGTGCTGTACTCGCTGACGATCCTCGTACGGAACATCCTGGCGGGACTCGCGGCGGTGCCCGAGGAGGCGCGGGAGGCCGCGCAGGGCATGGGGTACGGGCGCGGGCGGCTGCTGTGGGAGGTCGAACTGCCGCTGGCGCTGCCGGCCGTGATGGCGGGCGTGCGGATGGCGACGGTCTCGACGATCGCCCTGACGACGGTCGGCGCGCTCGTCGACCACGGCGGGCTCGGCACGCTCATCACGAGCGGGCTGAAGAGCTTCTTCAAGGCGCAGGTGCTCACGGCGTCGGTCCTGTGCGTGCTGCTGGCGGTGGCGGCGGACCTGCTGCTGCTCGGCGTGCAGCGGCTGCTGACCCCGTGGACGCGCGTACCGGCACGGGCGGGCGGGGCGGGCTGAGCGATGGGTGCGGTGACCGGCGCCTGGACCTGGCTGACGACCGGGGCCAACTGGCAGGGCGAGAGCGGAGTGTGGCACCGGCTCGGCGAGCACGTGTGGTTCAGCGGTGTCTGCCTGCTGATCTCGTGCCTCGTCGCGCTGCCCCTGGCGCTCTGGCTGGGACACATCGGCAAGGGCGGCGCGCTCGCCGTCAACCTCTCCAACGTGGGCCGGGCGGTGCCCACGCTCGCGGTGCTCGTGCTGCTCACCCTCACCCCCCTCGGGCGCCACGGCGACCTGCCGGTGATCGTCGCCCTGGTGCTGTTCGCGGTGCCTCCGCTGCTCACCAACGCGTACCTCGGCATGCGGGAGGTCGACCGGGCGGTGGTCGAGGCGGCACGCGGCATGGGCATGTCCGGCGGACAGCTGTTCCGGAAGGTCGAACTGCCCCTCGCCTACCCGATGGTGCTGACCGGGCTGCGGTCGGCGACCGTCCAGGTGATCGCCACCGCGACGCTCGCCGCGATGGCCGGGCAGGGCGGGCTCGGCCGGATCATCACCGCGGGTTTCAACACGTACAACACCGCGCAGGTGGTCGCGGGGGCGCTGATCGTCGGGGGGCTCGCCCTGGCGGTCGAGGGTCTGCTGGTGCTCGCCGGCCGGGCGTTCGACCCGGCGCGGCGGAAGAACGTATCGACATCCGGACGGAGAACGTGATGAGCAGGACCTCGCGCAGGGCGGGTGTGGCGCTGGCCGTGGTGGCGCTGGGCGGCGGACTCGTCGCATGCGGCGGCGACAGCCTGGAGAAGAAGGGCGGCGCGGACGCCGCGTCCTCCGGCGGCGGCGCCAAGGGCACCCTCGTCGTCGGCTCGGCCGGTTTCACCGAGGCCAACGTGCTGGCGGAGCTGTACGCCCAGGTGCTCGCGGATGCCGGGTACACCACGTCCGTCAAGACCGTGGAGAACCGGGAACTGTACGAACCGTCCCTGGAGAAGGGCGAGATCGACGTCGTTCCGGAATACGCGGCTACGCTTGCGGAATTCCTCAACGCGAAGGTGAACGGACCGAAGGCGCCGGAGGAGAAGCCCGTCGCCTCCAGTGATGTCGGCGCCACCGTCGCGGCTCTGGAGAAGCTCGCGGCACCGCGCGGACTGAAGGTGCTCCCGGCCGGTGAAGCGGTGGATCAGAACGCCTTCGCCGTGACGAAGGAATTCGCCGCGAAGAACAAGCTCACGTCCCTTTCCGACCTCGGCGCCGCCAAGCTGAAGGTGAAGATCGCGGCGGGCGACGAGTGCGAGATCCGGCCGTTCTGCGCGCCGGGGCTGAAGAAGACGTACGGAATCGATGTGACGGGCATCGACCCCAAGGGGGTCGGTACGCCGCAGGCCAAGCAGGCGGTCAAGGACGGCATCGACCAGCTGGTGCTGACCACCACGACCGATGCCACGCTGGACCAGTTCGGGCTGGTGCTGCTGGCGGACGACAAGAAGCTCCAGAATGCAGACAATGTGCTGCCGGTCGTCAATGCGAAGGATGCCGGATCGGCGGAGATAGCCACCGCCCTCGGCAAGATCACCAAAGTCCTCACGACCGGTGATCTGATCGACCTGAACAGGAAGGTGGACGCCGAGCGGGCAAAGCCGGCGGACGTGGCGAAGGCTTACCTGGAGGCCAAGGGCCTGATCGGCGGGTAACGGGGACGGGGAGAAGAGCGGATCGACCCGGCGGGGAACCGGCGGTAGACGGCTGGCAAAACATTGCCGGGCCGATGCCCCAAACAGCGCCTACGCACGGTAAATTTCAGGCCATGCCACGTGGACGCCACCGCCATTCCCCGCCCCTGCACAGGCTTCTGCCGCCGTCGGCGGTCGCCGGAGCGTCGGTTCTCTGTGCCGGAGGCGCCTGGCTCCTCGCGGATCCGCTGGTCCTGCGCCTGCTGGTCGCCGCGGCCGCGGCGGCGGCCGTCACCGGCGCGGTGCTCATGCGCAGTTGGGACCGCGCGGCGGGCCGTCGCGTCGCCGAGCTCACCCGGGCCCGGGCGGGCGACCAGTGGCGCACGGAGGAGCGGATAGCCGAGCTGGAGACCGACCTGGAGGAGTCGCGCGAGCTGCGCGCCAAGCTGGAGGCCAAGCTGCGCGCCAAGCGCGTCGAGCTGGCCGGGCTGCGCAACGAGCACGCCGAACTGCTGCGCCGGTACGCCACCGCCGAGACCGAGCGGGCCAGCGCCCTGGAGGGCCGCCGGCAGCTCGCGCTGGAGGCCGCTGTCCCCGCCGGGCAGCTGCCCGCCGCGGGATCCACGCCCACCGCGGCCGCCTACCTCCGGGCGGCCAAGGCCCTAGACGACCTCACGCGCAACGCCGCCGTGCAGGAGGCCAGGCGCACCGCCGAGGAAGCACGTCGCCGCGACCTGGCCGAGCGGGCCAGGGAAGCGGAGGCCGACGAGCCGCAGGGGAAGCACGCGGCGGCCGCCGGGCAGCCGCAGGGCCACCCGTCGTCCGCCGCCCCCTCCGTCCACGGCGCCTCCGCGATGCGCACGGTTCCGGCGGCGGCCGCGGTGGTGCCGCGCGCCGCGCAGCGCCGCCCGGCCCCCCGCCTGCAGGGCGGCTTCGACTTCTTCGGCACGCAGACGCAGAAGACGCCCGCCGCCATCGAGGCCGTCCAGCACGAGGACCTGGCGGACGTCGTGGGCGAGGAGGCCCTCGCCGTACGGCGCAGGGAGGACCACGCGGTCGGCAAGGTCATCGACCTGACGGCGCACGACGAGACCGAGCAGCTCGACGTGGTGGAGCTGCGGCGCGACGCCGTGTCGTAGTCCGCGTCCCCGCGCGGGGCCCGGCCGGGCGCTCCGGCCGGGCCGGCGTCACTTGTCGATGTCGCCCACGACGAAGAAGAACGACCCCAGGATCGCCACCATGTCGGCCACCAGCGTGCCCGGCAACAGCTCGGTCAGCGCCTGGATGTTGTTGTACGACGCCGAGCGCAGCTTGAGGCGGTACGGCGTCTTGTCCCCCTTGGAGACCAGGTAGTAGCCGTTGATGCCGAGCGGGTTCTCGGTCCAGGCGTACGTGTGGCCCTCGGGCGCCTTCAGCACCTTCGGCAGCCGCTGGTTGATCGGCCCGGGCGGCAGCTCGGCGATCCGGTCCAGGCAGGCGTCGGCGAGATCGATCGAGTTGTGCGTCTGCTCCAGCAGGCACTCGAAGCGGGCCAGGCAGTCGCCCTCCTCGCGGGTGACGACCTTCAGGGTGTCCTGGAGCTCCCCGTACGCCAGGTACGGCTCGTCGCGGCGCAGGTCGAAGTCGACGCCGGACGCGCGGGCGATCGGGCCGCTGACGCCGTACGCGTGGATGATCGCGGGCGGCAGCGCGCCCACGCCCCGCGTCCGGCCGCGGAAGATCTCGTTGCCGAGGACCAGGCGGTCGTAGACGTCCATGCGGGAGCGGATCGCCGCCACCGCCTGCCGGGCGCGGCCGAGCCAGCCGGCCGGCAGGTCCTCCTTCAGGCCGCCGACCCGGTTGAACATGTAGTGGATGCGGCCGCCGGAGACCTCCTCCATGACGTGCTGGAGGTCCTCCCGCTCGCGGAAAGCATGGAAGATCGGGGTGATACCGCCCAGTTCGAGGGGGTACGAGCCCAGGAACATCAGGTGGTTGAGGACCCGGTTCAGCTCCGCCAGCAGCGTGCGCGTCCACACGGCGCGTTCCGGGACCTCCATGCCGAGCATCCGCTCCACGGCCATGACCACACCGAGCTCGTTGGAGAACGCGGACAGCCAGTCGTGCCGGTTGGCCAGCATGATGATCTGGCGGTAGTCGCGCGCCTCGAAGAGCTTCTCCGCGCCGCGGTGCATGTAGCCGATGACCGGCTCGGCGTGCTGGATCAGCTCGCCGTCGAGGACCAGGCGCAGGCGCAGCACGCCGTGGGTGGAAGGGTGCTGCGGGCCGATGTTCAGCACCATGTCGGTGCTCTCCGCCGCACCGCCGATGCCGACCGTGGCCTGCCTGGGCTGCGTCCTGTCCGTCATGGCGGACAGTATCCCTCGCCCGGCACCGGCTGGAGCAGCCAGGTGAAGTCCCCGAGCCCGCCGCGCGCCGTCAGCTCGGCGGCCTCCCCGGCGGCGGCCAGAGCCCGTACGTAGCCGGCGGGATCGGTCCGGGCCATCCCCAGGGGCGGCCGCACCCCCGCGATCCCGAGCCGCCGCAGCGCCTCCCGCTGCGTGACCAGCTCCGGACCGCGCTCCGTGCCCGTGACCGGCTCCGCGGCCCCCGCCGCCGGCGCGCCCGCGGACGCGGAAGCGCTCTCCCTGCCCGTGGCCGGCCCCGCGGCACCCGCCGCCACGTGCGCGCCCGCGGCCGCGCACGCGTCCAGGGCCACGTGGGACGTGATGTCGCACCGGCCGTCCGGCACCGGGGGCACCTCGCGGCCCGCGCGGAAGCCGGTCAGCGTGCCGAACGGCGGCCGCGCCCCGGCCGTATGGGCGTAGTCGACCGCCACCGCCAGGCCGGCGGAGAGCGAGCCCACCGCGCGGGCCCACGCCTCGTCGCGGGGCAGGCCGATCTCGGCGCGCTCGCCCGGCTCCCGCAGCGGCCACCAGCGCGCCAGCCACCGCGCGTCGGCCCCCGCCACCGGCGCGCCCAGCCGCTCGGTCCCGTCGGGCGCCACCTCCACGTACCGGGGCGTGCCCGAGCCGTCCGCCTCGGCCACGTCCACCGGGACGTTGTCCAGCCACTCGTTCGCGAACAGCACCCCGCGCACCCCGGCCGGGAGCCGCTCCGCCCAGGAGATCCGCGGGTCCAGCCCCGCCGGGCGGGCGGCCCGCTCGACGGCGTGCGCCCGTACCCGCAGACCGGCCGGCGCCGCCGCGAGCACGCCGGTGAGCAGCTCGCCCCGCCCCGCGCCCACGTCGACCAGGTCCACCTCGTCCGTCCCCAGCTCCTCCGCGACCCGCGCGAGCAGCCGGGCCACCGCCGCGGCGAACAGCGGCGAGGCGTGCACGGACGTGCGGAAGTGCCCCGCCGGCCCCTCGGGCCGCAGGTAGAAGCCGTCGGACCCGTACAGAGCGGACTCCGTGGCCGCCCGCCAGCCACGCCATTGACACGTCTCATCCGTCACGGGCACCAGTCTCCACCTTGGGGAGTAGGCCCTTTCGTTGCGGATAGGACCTCCGGTTGACCCCTGCACCTATCCGTTTCCCTACGCTGGGTTACGTGCAGCGCCTCTACGACTTCATCCGCAGGCACCCCACGGGCGTCGACAGCTTCTGGGCTGTGATGCTCCTCGGGTTCTCCATGCTGTGGGTGGCCAACGAACCCGTCGGTGCCGACCCCCGCGCCGCGGCGGCCGGCATCGTCCTGCTGCTCTGCCTGGCCGTGGCGCTGCGCCGCCGCGCGCCCGAGAGGATGCTGCTGCTCGTCGCCGGCCTCGGGGCGGCGCAGCTGGTGCTCGACATCCATACGAACCCGGCCGACTTCGCCATGCTGGTCGTCATCTACACGGTGGCCGCACACGGCGACGGCCCCCGCTGGGCGACCCGCCTCGCCCTGGTCGGCGGCGTGGCCGCGGCACCGCTGTCGCAGGTGCGCTGGCCGGCCGAGGAGGTGTCGACGGCCGGGCGGATCTTCTTCACCGTCGTGATGACCGTGCCGTTCGTCCTCGCCTGGGTGCTCGGCGACTCCATGCGCACGCGCCGCGCCTACTTCGCGCAGCTGGAGGAGCGCGCCACGCGCCTGGAGAAGGAGCGCGAGGCGCAGGCCAAGGTGGCCGTCGCCGCCGAGCGCGCCCGGATCGCGCGCGAACTGCACGACGTCGTGGCGCACAACGTCTCCGTGATGGTCGTCCAGGCCGACGGCGCCGCCTACGTCCTCGACAGCTCGCCCGAGCAGGCCAAGCAGGCACTGGAGACCATCTCCACCACCGGCCGCCAGGCCCTCGCCGAGATGCGGCGGCTCCTCGGCATCCTGCGCACCGGCGAGCCGCAGGACTCCGAGGACTACGTACCGCAGCCGGACGTCGAGCAGATCGGCGAGCTCGTCGAACAGGTCCGCACCGCCGGCCTGGCCGTCGACTTCCGGATCGAGGGCACCCCGCGCCCGCTGCCGAGCGGCGTCGAGCTCACCGCCTACCGCATCGTCCAGGAGGCCCTGACCAACACCCGCAAGCACGGCGGCCCGGACGTCGGGGCGAGCGTGCGGCTGGTGTACTTCGACGACGGGCTGGGCCTGCTCGTCGAGGACGACGGCCGGGGCGCGACGCAGGAGCTGTACCAGGACGGCGGCGCCGACGGCCGGGGCCACGGCCTGATCGGCATGCGCGAGCGCGTCGGTATGGTCGGCGGCACCCTGGATGCCGGACCGCGGCCGGGCGGCGGCTTCCGGATCAGCGCCCTGCTCCCCCTCAAGCCCGCCCACTGACCCGCACCCCGAAGGAACCGCATGTCGATCCGTGTGATGCTCGTCGACGACCAGGTACTGCTGCGCACCGGATTCCGCATGGTGCTCGCCGCCCAGCCGGACATGGAGGTCGTCGCGGAAGCGGGCGACGGGGCCGAGGCCATCGAGATCCTGCGCTCCACCGCGGTCGACGTGGTGCTGATGGACGTCCGCATGCCGCGCCTCGACGGCGTGGAGGCGACCCGCCGCATCTGCGGCGCGCCCGGTGCCCCGAAGGTCCTCATCCTCACCACCTTCGACCTGGACGAGTACGCCTTCTCCGGGCTGAAGGCGGGCGCGAGCGGCTTCATGCTCAAGGACGTGCCGCCGGGGGAGCTGCTCACCGCCATCCGTTCCGTCCACAGCGGTGACGCGGTCGTCGCGCCGTCCACGACCCGCCGGCTGCTGGACCGCTTCGCCCCGATGCTGCCGTCCACGAGCGCGGAGCCGCGCAACACCACCCTGGAGAAGCTGACGGAGCGCGAGCGCGAGGTCATGATGCTGGTCGCGCAGGGCCTGTCGAACGGCGAGATCGCGACCCGGCTGGTGCTGTCCGAGGCCACCGTCAAGACCCACGTCGGCCGCATCCTCACCAAGCTGGCGCTGCGGGACCGGGTGCAGGTGGTGGTCCTCGCGTACGAGACGGGGCTGGTGCGCGCCGGGGGCGGCGGCCAGAAGTGACCGGGATGCTGCTCTGGCTCAACGGGCCGTACGGCGGCGGCAAGACCCAGACGGCGTACGAGCTGCGGCGCCGCCTGCCCGGAGCGGTCGTCTGCGACCCCGAGCACGTCGGCTTCGGCCTGCACCGCATGATCCCGGAGCCGCTGCGCGGCGACTTCCAGGACCTGGCCGCCTGGCGGCAGGGCGTGTACGAGGTCCTCGACCTGGTGCTGCGGCGCCACGAGGACGGACCGGTCATCGCCCCGATGACGCTGACGCACCCGGCGTACTTCGCCGAGGTCGTCGGCCGGCTGCGCGGCGCGGGCCACGACGTGCGCCACTTCGCGCTGCTGGCGGAGCGCGCGACCGTGCTGCGACGGCTGAGCGAGCGGGGGCTGGGCCGCGGGCTGAAGCGGGAGAGCTTCGCGGTGCGCAAGCTGGACGAGTGCCTGGAGCGGCTGGCCGCACCGGAGTTCGCGGCGCACCTGCGGACGGACCGGCTGACCGTGCCCGAGGTCGCGGACCGGGTCGCGGCAGCGGCCGGGCTGCGGCCGCTGCCGAACACGGACGGGCCGCTGCGGCACCGGCTGCGGCGGATCGGCGTGGGCCTGGCGCACATCCGCTTCGACTGAGGACGGGCCGCGGGGCCCGGGTCCTTCGTTCGGGCCAGGCCGGCCCGGTCCGATGACAGGGCACCCGCTAGCGCAGCACCGTCTCCAGGAAGTCGCTGCCGATACGGGCCACGGCGGTCACGTCCAGCTGGTGCAGGACGTACCGGCCGCGCCGGCGCGTGGTGACCAGCTGCGCCTTCTTCAGCACCGCGAGGTGGCGGGAGACCTCCGGCGGCGTGATGCCGTACGACTCGGCCAGTTCGCCGGTGGTGTACGCGGCGCGCGCCAGCTGCCGGCACAGGCGCATCCGCATGGGGTGGGCCAGCGCCTCCATGCGCAGGTGGAGCAGTTCGACGGAGGCGGGGCCGGGCAGTTCGGGCGCCCCCACCGGGTAGTGCACGACGGGGCGCCAGCCCGGTGCGTGCAGCACCCATACATGGGGCCAGCCGAAGCTGGACGGCACGAAGGTGACGCCGCTGCCGGCCGCGGTGGTGCGGCCGTCGGAGAGCTTGTCGACCGCGATGCGCCGCCGGCCGTCCTCCTCGTCGAGGCCGACGGCGGGTGAGACCGCGTGCAGCACCTCGGGCAGGCCCTTGCGCCGCAGCAGCTCCGTCTTGTGGCGGGCGTCGGCGGCGAGCGCGGGCTGGACGCGCCGCCAGGTGTCGGCGAAGAACGCCCGGTCGCAGTCCTCGAAGAGCCGGCGCAGCCAGGCCCGTACGCCGACGGGGTCGGAGAGCAGGCGGCGGGTGAACTCCAGCTGCCGGGGGCCGCGGTTGGCCGCGAGTTCCAGCGCGCGCTCGGGGCGCACGGGCCCGCCGGCCGCGTACTGCGCGGAGCAGGTGAACTCCAGGGCGGCCGCCATGAAGCGGTCCTCGTCGAGCCGGTCGAGCAGGTCCAGCTCCTCGGCGAGCGTCGCTCCGGTGCGGCCGTCACCGCCGCGGATGCCGGCGAACGGCGTCAGGATGTCCGAGAACGTCGTCGTCCACAGGAAGTCCGCCTCCAGCAGCCGGTCGGCGAGGTCCGGCTTGAGCGCGGCGGCGGTGGCGGTGGCCCAGCCGTGCAGTCCGGGATGGTGTCCCGGCTCCGACAGGGCGTGCAGCGCCACGCCCAGCTCGGCGAGGGGCGAGATCTCGAAGACGATGCGCTCGGGCGGCAGTCCGGTGATGTCGATGCTTACGCTCACGCCCCCATGGTGAGGGGTGCGGCGCCGGGCCTCCCGTCATTTGACGTCCCCCGTCAATCGGCGCGCCCCGGTGGGCCGCTGCGCCGACCCTGGAGGACATGAACGCCCTCCACCAGCACCTCCTCGACAGCTACCGCTCGGCGCAGCACGGCACCCCGCCGCCACCTCGGCCGGGCCTCCACGACTGGCGCGTGCTGCGGTCGGTCCGGGACCACCGCCGCCTGATGAAGGTGCTGCGGGGCGTCCCGGTCCGCGCCGCGCGCCCCCGGGGCAGGGCCTAGCGGGAGGCGGGCGCCCCGGGGGTGGTGTGGCGTCCTGTCGTGCGGGCTCCCGCCCCGGGGCGGGAGGCGTCCTGGCCGGCCCGGCCTCCGCGTCCGCCGCGTCACCCCTGCTCCCACGCCGCCGCGTCAGCCGGTCACCCGGCCTCCGCGTCCGCCGCGTCAGCCGGTCACCCGGGCCATGAAGTCCCGTACCGCCTCCACCACGTCCTCCCGCGACCATTCCAGCCCCGGGGCGGTGACGGAGACCTCCGTGACCGCGATGCCCGGCGGGCCCGCCGGGCCGGGGGTGAACCAGGTGCGGAAGAGCGTGACGCCCGTGTCCTCCGCCTGGCGCACGGCCGCCTCGGTGAGGACGTCGGCCTCGTACGGCAGCCAGACCTGGAACTCGTGCGTGTGCGGGGGATCGGGGTGCACCCGGAACCAGGGCGCCGTCTCCGCGAGGCCCTCCCGCAGCGCGGCCGCCACCACGCGGGCGTGGGCCGCGTACGACGGCAGCCGCGGCAGCTCCCGCTCCAGGCCCAGCAAGGCGGACAGCGCCGCCGGGAACTGCTGGAAGATCTGGCCCCCGTAGCGGTGCCGCCAGGCCCGTGCTTCCTCGACCAGCTCCTCGGGACCGGCCAGCGCCGCGCCCGAGAAGCCGCCGAGGGACTTGTAGAACGAGACGTACACGCTGTCCGCCAGACCCGCGATCTCGGAGAGCTCGCGGCCGAACCAGGGGGCGCACTCCCACAGCCTCGCGCCGTCGAAGTGCACCACCGCGTCCCGCTCGCGCGCCGCGTCCACCACGTCCACCAGCTCGTCCCAGGACGGCAGGACGAACCCGGCCTCGCGCAGCGGCAGCTCCAGCATGAGCGTGCCGAAGGGCTCGTCCAGGCTCCTGACCTCGTCGGCGGTGGGCAGCCGGGGCGCCTGCGTCGCGTGGACCGTCCGCAACCCGCTCACCGCGGACAGCGCGTCGCGTTCGTGCCGCACCGGGTGGGACTGCGGGTGCAGGGCCACGAGCGGGTTGCCCGTGCGGCCCGCCCAGCACCGCAGGGCGACCTGCTGGGCCATGGTCCCGGTGGGGAAGAACGCCGCGGCCGGGAAGCCCAGCAGCCCGGCCACCCGCCGCTCCAGCGCCTCGACGACGCCGTCGCCGTACATGTCCGCCCGGTCGGCGAGGTCGTGGACCGCGCCGGCGTCCCGCGCGAGCGCGGCCAGCCGTTCGCCCAGCGTCGGCTCCGCGGGCGAGCGCCACAGCGTCTTGCCGGAGGCCCGCCACGCGGCCACCCTGCGTGCCTTCGCGGCCCTCGCGCCGCTCGGATCACCCTCCTGGTCGTTCAGGTCGTTCAGGTCGTTCAGGTCGTCCCGGTCGCGGTCCCGGCCCCCGGCACGGTCGCGGCCCCGCCCCTCGCCCCGGTCGCGGCCCCGCCCCTCGCCCCGGTCCAGGTCCCCGCCCCGGACGCCGTCCCCGCCCTCGGGCCTGCCGTCGGTCTCGCCGTCGCGCGCGTCGCTCATCGTCCGATCATCACACCGCCAGTCACCCCCTGTGGACAGTCGGCCAGCGGAGCGAAACGCTGGCGTAGCATGACGAGAAATCGTCCGGTACCCCCCGCGGACTGGAACGGAAGGCCGTCGCCCGCGTGAACGCATCACCACCCCGCCCCGCCCGGCTCACCGTCGGCGTCGTCGGCGCCGGCCGGGTCGGACCCGCCCTCGCCGCGTCCCTGCAGCTCGCCGGGCACCGCCCGGTCGCCGTCTCCGGCGTGTCCGACGCGTCCCTGCGGCGCGCCGCCGAGCTGCTGCCCGGTGTGCCGCTGGTACCGCCCGCCCAGGTGCTGGAGCGCGCCGAGCTCGTCCTGCTCACCGTCCCCGACGACGTCCTGCCCGGCCTGGTCCAGGGACTGGCGGAGACCGGAGCCGTACGTCCCGGACAGCTCCTGGTGCACACCTCGGGGCGGTACGGCACGGCCGTGCTGGACCCGGCCCGCCGCGCCGGCGCGCTGCCGCTCGCCCTGCACCCCGTCATGACGTTCACCGGCACCCCCGTCGACGTGCAGCGGCTGGCCGGCTGCTCCTTCGGCGTCACCGCACCCGAGGAACTGCGCCTCGCCGCCGAGGCGCTGGTCATCGAGATGGGCGGCGAGCCCGAGTGGATCGCCGAGGAAGCCCGCCCGCTGTACCACGCCGCCCTGGCCCTGGGCGCGAACTACCTGGTCACCCTGGTGGCCCAGTCCATGGAACTGCTCCGCACGGCCGGGGTCGGCGCCCCCGACCGGATGCTCGGCCCGCTGCTGGGCGCCGCCCTCGACAACGCCCTGCGCTCCGGTGACGCCGCCCTGACCGGCCCCGTCGCGCGCGGCGACGCCGGCACGGTCGCCGCGCACGTCGCCGAGCTGCGCAAGCACGCCCCGGCCTCCGTCGCCGGGTACCTCGCCATGGCCCGTACGACCGCGGACCGCGCCCTCGCCCACGGTGTCCTCAAGGCGGAGCTCGCGGAGGACCTGCTCGGCGTCCTCGCGGACGGCTCGGCCGGAGCCGACGGCGGCCCCGGCGCGGAAGGAGACAGCAACCGATGAGCCCCGAGTTCGAGCTGATCGACACGCGTGACGAGCTGGACCACGTGCTGGAGCACTTCGCGCCCCGCGGCCGCACCGCGGTCGTCATGACCATGGGCGCCCTGCACGAGGGCCACGCCGCTCTCGTCCGCGCGGCCCGCGCGCACGTCGGCAGGAAGGGCTACGTCCTGGTCACGGTCTTCGTCAATCCGCTCCAGTTCGGCGCGGGCGAGGACCTCGACCGCTACCCGCGCACCCTGGAGGCCGACCTCAAGACCGCCGAGCGCGCGGGCGCCGACGCCGTCTTCGCGCCCTCCGTGGCGGAGGTCTACCCCGGCGGGGAGCCCCAGGTCCGGATCTCCGCCGGCCCCATGGGCGAGCGCCTCGAAGGCGCCTCCCGCCCGGGCCACTTCGACGGCATGCTCACCGTCGTCGCCAAGCTGCTCCACCTGACCCGCCCCGATGTCGCGTTCTTCGGCCAGAAGGACGCCCAGCAGCTCGCCCTGATCCGCCGCATGGCGCGCGACCTGAACTTCCCGGTCGAGATCGTGGGCGTGCCGACGGTCCGCGAGCCCGACGGCCTCGCGCTCTCCAGCCGCAACCGCTACCTGTCGCCGGGCGAGCGCCGTACCGCCCTCGCCCTGTCCGCCGCGCTGTTCGCCGCTCGCGACCGGCTCGCCGCGCAGGCGGCGCTGCGGGCCCGCGCCGCGACCCTGCCGGCCTCCGAGAGCCGCGCCGAGGCGCTGTCCAAGCTGGGCGAGTCCCGCGCCGCGGCCGACGCCCACGCCGTGGCCGCGGCCGGTCCCGGCGGCGCCGACGCGGTTCGGGCGGCGGCCCGCGCGGTACTCGACGAGGCGGCCAAGCGGAAGCCGCCGCTCGCCCTCGACTACCTGGCCCTGGTGGACCCCGCCGACTTCACCGAAGTGCCCGACGACCACACCGGTGAGGCGATCCTCGCGGTCGCCGCGAAGGTCGGCACCACCCGGCTCATCGACAATCTTCCCCTCACCTTCGGAGCACCCGCATGACCGGCATACGCCTCCAGGCCCCGGCCCCCGGCTGGGCCATCGACGCCGACGTCGTCGTCGTCGGCTCCGGCGTCGCCGGTCTGACCGCCGCCCTGCGCACCGCGGCCGCCGGGCTGCGTACGGTCGTCGTCACCAAGGCCCGCCTGGACGACGGCTCCACGCGCTGGGCCCAGGGCGGCATCGCCGCGGCGCTCGGCGAGGGGGACACGCCCGAACAGCACCTCGACGACACGCTCGTCGCGGGCGCCGGGCTGTGCGACGAGGAGGCCGTCCGCACCCTGGTCACCGAGGGTCCCGACGCGGTCCGCCGCCTGATCGAGACCGGTGCCCGGTTCGACACGGACGAGGCCGGCACCATCGAGCTGACCCGCGAGGGCGGCCACCACCGCCGCCGCATCGCGCACGCGGGCGGCGACGCGACCGGCGCCGAGATCTCCCGTGCCCTGGTCGACGCGGTCCGCGACCGCGGCGTGCGCACCATCGAGAACGCCCTGGTGCTGGACCTCCTCACCGACGCCGAGGGCCGTACGGCGGGCGTGACGCTGCACGTCATGGGCGAGGGGCAGCACGACGGCGTCGGCGCCGTCCACGCGCCCGCGGTCGTCCTCGCCACCGGCGGCATGGGCCAGGTCTTCTCCGCCACCACCAACCCCGCGGTCTCCACCGGCGACGGCGTCGCGCTCGCGCTGCGTGCCGGCGCCGAGGTCAGCGACCTGGAGTTCGTCCAGTTCCACCCGACCGTGCTGTTCCTCGGCCCCGACGCGGAGGGCCAGCAGCCGCTGGTCTCCGAGGCGGTCCGCGGCGAGGGCGCCCACCTGGTCGACGCGGACGGCGTCCGCTTCATGGTGGGGCAGCACGAGCTGGCCGAGCTCGCCCCGCGCGACATCGTGGCCAAGGGCATCATGCGCCGCATGCGTGAGCAGGGCGCCCGGCACATGTACCTCGACGCCCGGCACTTCGGCGCCGGGATGTGGGCGTCGCGCTTCCCGACGATCCTCGCCGCCTGCCGCGCCCACGGCATCGACCCGGTGACCGAGCCGATCCCGGTCGCCCCGGCGGCCCACTACGCCTCCGGCGGCGTCCGCACCGATCTGCACGGCCGTACGACGGTGCCCGGCCTGTACGCCTGCGGCGAGGTGGCCTGCACCGGCGTCCACGGAGCCAACCGCCTCGCGTCGAACTCGCTCCTGGAGGGCCTGGTCTTCGCGGAGCGCATCGCCGACGACATCGCCGCGCACGCCGCCCGCGAGGCCGGCGCCCCCGCGCCGCACCCCGCCCCCCGCGCCCTGCCGCTGCTGGACCCCGCCTCCCGTACGCACATCCAGCATGTGATGACGCACGGCGCCGGCGTGCTGCGCTCCGCGGCCAGCCTCGCCGAGGCCGCGAAGCAGCTCGAAGCCGTGCACGCGACCGCGGTCGCGGGTGAGGACGGCAAGGCCGCCGAGCCCGGTGTCGAGTCCTGGGAGACCACCAACCTGCTGTGCGTCGCCCGTGTCCTCGTCACGGCCGCCCGCCGCCGCGAGGAGACCCGCGGCTGCCACTGGCGCGAGGACCACCCCGGCCGCGAGGACGCGGCCTGGCGCCGCCACCTCGTCGTACGGCTGCGCCCGGACCGGACTCTGGACGTCCGCCCCACCGACAGCCAAGACTTCCCCCCGACCGTCGCCGACGCCCCCCAGGAGCCGTAACCGTGAGCACGCCCGAAGAACGTCCGGAGCCCGTGGACGTCCCCCTGATCAACATCACCGCACCGGCCGACCAGTCCGGCGGTGGATGCGGTGACGGCTGCGGCTGCGGCGGCGACGACGAGGTGTACGAGTGCGGGCTGGACCCCGCGCTCGCCGCGCTGCTGGTGAACGCCGGTCTCGATCCCGTCCTCGTCGAGGACGTGGCGTACCGCGCGATCGAGGAGGACCTGGACGGCGGGGTGGACGTCACGACCGTCGCCACCGTCCCGGCGGACGCCGTGGCCACCGCCGACTTCACCGCCCGGGAGGCGGGCGTCGTCGCGGGCATCCACGTCGCCGAGGCGATCATGTCCGTGGTCTGCACCGAAGAGTTCGCCGTCGAGCGGCACGCCGAGGACGGCGACCGGGTGGAGGCGGGCCAGAAGCTGCTGTCCGTCACCACCCGCACCCGCGACCTGCTCACCGGCGAGCGCAGCGCGCTCAACATCATGTGCCGCCTGTCCGGCATCGCCACCGCCACACGCGCGTGGGCGGACGCCCTGGAGGGGTACAAGGCGCAGGTCCGCGACACCCGCAAGACGACCCCGGGCCTGCGCGCCCTGGAGAAGTACGCCGTGCGCTGCGGCGGCGGGGTCAACCACCGCATGTCGCTGTCCGACGCCGCGCTGGTCAAGGACAACCACGTGGTCGCGGCCGGCGGCGTCGCGGAGGCCTTCAAGGCGGTGCGCGCGCAGTTCCCCGACGTGCCGATCGAGGTCGAGGTGGACACCCTCCACCAGGTCCGGGAGGTCCTGGAGGCGGGCGCCGACCTGATCCTGCTCGACAACTTCACGCCGGCCGAGACGGAGGAGGCCGTCACGATCGTCGCGGGCCGTGCCGCCCTGGAGTCCTCCGGCCGGCTGACCCTGGAGAACGCCGCCGCGTACGCCGCGACCGGGGTCGACTACCTCGCGGTGGGCGCCCTGACGCACTCCGCCCCGATCCTCGACATCGGCCTCGACCTGCGAGAGGCGGAGCAGGGCTGATGCTGCTCACGATCGACGTCGGCAACACCCAGACGGTCCTCGGCCTGTTCGACGGCGAGGAGATCGTCGAGCACTGGCGGATCTCCACGGACCCCCGCCGCACGGCCGACGAGCTGGCCGTGCTCATGCAGGGCCTGATGGGCACGCACCCGCTGCTCGGCGACGAGCTCGGCGACGGCATCGAGGGCATCGCCATCTGCTCGACGGTCCCGTCCGTCCTGCACGAGCTGCGCGAGGTCACCCGCCGCTACTACGGCGACGTCCCGGCCGTCCTGGTCGAGCCCGGTATCAAGACGGGCGTGCCGATCCTCATGGACAACCCCAAGGAGGTCGGCGCGGACCGCATCATCAACGCGGTCGCCGCCGTCGAGCTCTACGGCGGTCCGGCGATCGTGGTCGACTTCGGCACGGCGACGACGTACGACGCGGTCAGCGCCCGCGGCGAGTACGCGGGCGGCGTCATCGCGCCCGGCATCGAGATCTCCGTCGAGGCGCTCGGGGTGCGCGGCGCCCAGCTGCGCAAGATCGAGCTGGCCCGCCCGCGCAGCGTGATCGGCAAGAACACGGTCGAGGCGATGCAGGCCGGCATCGTGTACGGCTTCGCCGGCCAGGTCGACGGCGTCGTGCAGCGCATGAAGCACGAACTGGTCGGCCCGTCCGGCGACCCCGGTGAGGTCACGGTGATCGCCACGGGCGGCCTGGCCCCGATGGTCCTGGGCGAGGCCAAGGCCATCGACGAGCACGAGCCCTGGCTCACCCTCATCGGTCTGCGGCTGGTCTACGAGCGCAACGTCTCGCGCATGTAGCGCAGGGGGCGCGGCTGCCGCCGGGTGCCGGACGCGGCCCGCGCGGCAACGCGCCCACCATTGATCGCTTAAACAAATTTTGTCCGATTAGCACGTATCGTCGGGCCATGCCCACGCCATACGGATCCCGCGGCGGCCTGGCGTTCGGCGCAGACGAGCTGCGTGTGCTCCGACGCGCCCTCGCCCACGCCCTTCACCCGACCCCGCTCGACTACGAGGACGTCCAGGACTGCCATCGCCTCGCCGGCTCCGTGGACGAGGCGGTCCGCGAGGCCGCACGGCTGCGCGCCTTCCTGTTCGCCGACCTCGCCCGGTACCGGGACGCCCTCCCCGGCTCCGCCTCCGGCTACCTGGGCCTGCTCCAGGACGCCCTGGCGACCGGCTACGACCCGCGCCCCGAGGACCTCGCCGCGCTGCGCGGCCTGCGGCACACCGCCCCGGGGGCCGCGCTCCTGGCCCGCTGCCAGGTGCTGGCCGAGCAGTCCGTACGGGCCCGCCTGGCAGGCCAGCGGACCGCCCCGCCCGCGTGGTCCGCGACGGCCCGGCCGCGCACCCGGCTGCTCGCACTGCCGGGCGGCCGCGCCGCCGCGGACCCGCCGAAGCCCAAGCCCGCCCCCTCGTCGCCGGACACACCGCCCGCCGAGCGTCCGGTGCCCAAACCGTCGGAGGTCTTCCCGCCGCGCCGGCGACCCGCGGCGCCCCCGCCCGAGAAGCGGGCGGCGAGCTAGCTACCCTGGACGCCATGGACTACGTATCCGCGCTCCTGCCCCCGGTGGTGATGGCCGCCTTCTTCATCGGCCTCGTCGTGACGATCGTCAAGAGCCAGGGCGGCCCGAACAAGGCCAAGGAGGACGCGGCCGTCGACGCGGCGCTCTCCCGCGCCGAGGCCACCCGCCAGGCGGACGACTCCGCCGCCGCCGGCACGGCCGGCTGAAGCCCGCACGGCCGGCTGCAGCCGGCCGCACCAAGGGCGTACGACCGCTTACGCGGCGTACGCCCTTTTTGTTACCCTTTGATGGGTCAATAGCCAGCTATTCCGACATCCCCCACTATGGTGGCGACGTGCCCCGTCAATTGGGAGAGCTCGAAGACGCCGTCATGACGCGCGTGTGGCAATGGAACCGGCCGGTCACCGTCCGGGAAGTCCTGGAGGATCTCCAGCAGGAACGGTCCATCGCCTACACCACCGTCATGACGGTAATGGACAATCTCCATCAGAAGGGCTGGGTGCGCCGGGAAGTCTCGGGCCGCGCCTATCGATATACCGCGGTCTCCACCCGCGCCGCCTACTCGGCCGCACTGATGAACGAAGCGTGGTCGAAGAGCGACAACCCGGCCGCCGCCCTCGTGGCCTTCTTCGGCATGATGTCGGCCGAGCAGCGCGAGTCGCTGAATGACGCCATCCGCATCGTGCAGCGGGACACCCCGGAAGGCGCCTCCGCACAGAGCGCCGAAGAGATGCGGCAAGGGACGCGGCAAGAGGGCCGCGAAGGAGCGGGCGGAGAACCCCCGCAAGCGGAACAGGAACGGGCCGGAGGAGAAGGTGCCGGCCCCGCGACGGACTCCGAGGGTGCCGACGGCGGGGCCCGGACCGGACGATAGCGTCCAGCCATGCCGTCGACCGAGCTTCCGTCCCCGCAGCCCAATCCCGCCGCAAAAGCCGTGACCGTCCGGCGGGCCCGTACCGGCGATGTGCCGGCCGTCCGCCGCCTGGTCGACCCGTACGTCACGCGGGGCATCCTGCTCGACAAAGCCACGGTCACGCTTTACGAGGACATCCAGGAGTTCTGGGTCGCCGAACGCGACGAGGACGGCACGGTTGTAGGCTGCGGCGCACTCCACGTGATGTGGGAAGACCTCGCCGAAGTGCGCACTCTCGCCGTGGATCCCCACTTCAAGGGCGCCGGCGTCGGTCATCTGGTGCTGGACAAGTTGCTCGACACCGCCCGCTGGCTCGGTGTGCGCCGGGTATTCTGCCTGACCTTCGAAGTGGACTTCTTCTCGAAGCACGGCTTCGTCGAGATCGGTGAGACGCCGGTCGCCGGAGATGTCTACGCCGAGCTCCTGCGTTCCTATGACGAGGGCGTCGCCGAGTTCCTCGGTCTCGAACGAGTGAAGCCCAACACCTTGGGCAACAGCCGGATGCTTCTGCACCTGTGATCGGCCGATCGCCGGAAGGCGATCCCTATGTCCGAATCGCGTATGTTTCCCGCGTTCCCGGGGTTCCGAACCTCTCCCGGGGGTTTGTGTTTTTCAGGGAAAAGCGGTTTCCTTTCCGCGTACTGCATTTTCGATGAAAGGAAATCCGGTGGCACAGAAGGTTCAGGTCCTTCTTGTTGACGACCTCGACGGTGGCGAGGCGGACGAGACGGTGACGTTCGCTCTGGACGGCAAGACGTACGAGATCGACCTCACCACCGCCAATGCCGACAAGCTCCGCAGCCTGCTCGAGCCGTACACCAAGAGCGGCCGCCGCACCGGTGGCCGGGCCGCGGGTGGCCGCGGCAAGGGGCGCGTCGCCACCGGCGGCAGCCCCGACACCGCGAAGATCCGCGCGTGGGCCAAGGAGCAGGGCTACAACGTGAACGACCGCGGCCGCGTCCCCGCCGACATCAAGAAGGCGTACGAGGACGCCAACAACTGAGCGCGGCCGCGTCCCGGGCGCTCAGGAGCCGGACACGGTGGCACGCCGTCGCCGCCGCGTCCACGAGTCGTACGAGACAGGGGGCACCCCCACTGCCCCCGGCAGCCGCACCCGCCGGCCCCGGTGCCGCCGCCAGGGCGGGCAGCGCCGGAAGCGTCGGCTCCACTTCGCGCCCCGGCACGGGGGCGCGCAGCCACACCGCGGCGCCCGGCGAGCCGGATCCGCTCCATCCTGGGGGAAGCGGGGCGGAGATCCGGCCGCCCGCGCCCCGCGCGGACAGGTCGAGGGCGATCCCGCCCCACTCCAGCCAGTCGAGCAGCCCGGGCAGCTCCTCCGCGCCGCCCGCGGCGACCAGCATGCGCATCCGGGCGCCCTCGACAGCGACGGGCCAGTGCCCGCCCAGCCGCCGCAGCACGGCGGTCCCCGCGGCGACCGGCATCTCCAGCACGTCGAAGCGGAGCCCCGTCAGCAGCTCCGCCCCGCCGGTGCCCGCGGCGGCGGCCCAGCCGAGTTCGTTCTCGTACCACCGCGCGGCCTCACCGCCGTCGAGCGGCAGGCGCGGGAGCGGGATGGTGATGGCCATACCCGGGGAACTTCCGAGCCGCCCGCGAAGTTACGCATCGTGCGTCCGCCGTTACGGTTCGTGTCGGACGCGGGGGTGTCCGGAGGTGTGGAGGGGCGCAAGGGTGTTCGCCCTTAGCTGAGGGAACCCGGGTTCACCGCATGGAGTGTCAGTGCTTACGGGTAAGACATTCCTAGTGGGGAGGGGCGACACGCAGGTTCGGGGCGTCTCACGTTCGCCATCGGCGTACTGCCGGTGTGGGTAAGTACCTGGCCTGCGGGAACATCGTCTCGCACCATCGGGTTGGAGCATTTGTCGGCGTTCGGGTCAGGAGGCCAGAGACGGGTGTCGGCAGTTGGAATGAGCGGTCCCCGCTTGCGGGACTAAGCTGCGGAAGGACAGGGAGGGGACCGACCCCTTACTGCCTGACCGCTCTGAGGAGCGATTAACGATGTTCGAGAGGTTCACCGACCGCGCGCGGCGGGTTGTCGTCCTGGCTCAGGAAGAAGCCCGGATGCTCAACCACAACTACATCGGCACCGAGCACATCCTCCTGGGCCTTATCCACGAGGGTGAGGGTGTCGCCGCTAAGGCCCTGGAGAGCCTCGGGATTTCGCTCGAGGCGGTCCGCCAGCAGGTGGAGGAGATCATCGGCCAGGGCCAGCAGGCCCCGTCCGGGCACATCCCCTTCACGCCCCGTGCCAAGAAGGTCCTGGAGCTGTCGCTCCGCGAGGCCCTTCAGCTCGGCCACAACTACATCGGCACCGAGCACATCCTGCTCGGCCTGATCCGCGAGGGCGAGGGCGTCGCCGCCCAGGTCCTCGTGAAGCTGGGCGCCGATCTCAACCGGGTGCGGCAGCAGGTCATCCAGCTGCTCTCCGGCTACCAGGGCAAGGAAGCCGCCACCGCCGGTGGCCCTGCCGAGGGCACCCCCTCGACGTCCCTGGTCCTCGACCAGTTCGGCCGCAACCTCACCCAGGCCGCCCGTGAATCCAAGCTCGACCCGGTCATCGGGCGCGAGAAGGAGATCGAGCGGGTCATGCAGGTGCTGTCCCGCCGGACCAAGAACAACCCGGTCCTCATCGGCGAGCCCGGCGTCGGCAAGACGGCGGTCGTCGAGGGCCTGGCGCAGGCCATCGTCAAGGGCGAGGTGCCCGAGACCCTCAAGGACAAGCACCTCTACACCCTGGACCTCGGCGCGCTCGTCGCCGGCTCCCGGTACCGCGGTGACTTCGAGGAGCGCCTGAAGAAGGTCCTCAAGGAGATCCGCACCCGCGGCGACATCATCCTGTTCATCGACGAGCTCCACACCCTGGTGGGTGCGGGCGCCGCCGAGGGCGCGATCGACGCCGCCAGCATCCTCAAGCCGATGCTGGCCCGCGGCGAGCTGCAGACCATCGGTGCGACGACGCTCGACGAGTACCGCAAGTACCTGGAGAAGGACGCGGCCCTGGAGCGCCGCTTCCAGCCCATCCAGGTCGCGGAGCCGTCGCTGCCGCACACCATCGAGATCCTCAAGGGTCTGCGCGACCGGTACGAGGCCCACCACCGGGTCTCCATCACCGACGAGGCGCTGGTCCAGGCCGCCACCCTGGCCGACCGGTACATCTCGGACCGCTTCCTGCCGGACAAGGCGATCGACCTGATCGACGAGGCCGGTTCCCGGATGCGCATCCGCCGGATGACCGCGCCGCCGGACCTCCGCGAGTTCGACGAGAAGATCGCGGCCGTCCGCCGGGACAAGGAGTCCGCGATCGACTCCCAGGACTTCGAGAAGGCGGCTTCCCTCCGCGACAAGGAGAAGCAGCTGCTGGCGGCGAAGGCCAAGCGGGAGAAGGAGTGGAAGGCCGGCGACATGGACGTCGTCGCCGAGGTCGACGGCGAGCTGATCGCCGAGGTCCTGGCGACCGCCACCGGCATCCCGGTCTTCAAGCTGACCGAGGAGGAGTCCTCGCGTCTGCTCCGCATGGAGGACGAGCTCCACAAGCGCGTCATCGGCCAGAAGGACGCCATCAAGGCGCTCTCCCAGGCGATCCGGCGTACGCGTGCGGGTCTGAAGGACCCGAAGCGCCCCGGCGGCTCGTTCATCTTCGCCGGCCCGTCCGGTGTCGGTAAGACCGAGCTGTCCAAGACGCTCGCCGAATTCCTCTTCGGCGACGAGGACGCGATGATCTCCCTCGACATGTCGGAGTTCAGCGAGAAGCACACGGTTTCCCGTCTCTTCGGTTCCCCGCCCGGATACGTGGGTTACGAAGAGGGCGGCCAGCTCACCGAGAAGGTGCGCCGCAAGCCGTTCTCCGTCGTCCTCTTCGACGAGGTCGAGAAGGCCCACCCCGATATCTTCAATTCCCTTCTCCAGATCCTGGAGGACGGTCGCCTGACCGACTCCCAGGGCCGGGTCGTGGACTTCAAGAACACGGTCATCATCATGACGACCAACCTCGGGACCCGGGACATCTCCAAGGGCTTCAACCTGGGCTTCGCGGCACAGGGCGACGTCAAGACCGGTTACGACCGGATGAAGGCGAAGGTCAACGAAGAGCTGAAGCAGCACTTCCGGCCGGAGTTCCTCAACCGCGTCGACGACACGGTCGTCTTCCACCAGCTCAGCCAGGAAGACATCATCCAGATCGTCGACCTGATGATCGCCAAGGTGGACGAGCGTCTGAAGGACCGCGACATGGGCCTCGAGCTCAGCGGCGACGCCAAGAAGCTCCTGGCGAAGAAGGGCTACGACCCGGTCCTGGGCGCCCGGCCGCTGCGCCGGACGATCCAGCGCGAGATCGAGGACGTGCTGTCGGAGAAGATCCTCTTCGGCGAGCTGCGCCCCGGTCACATCGTGGTCGTGGACACCGAGGGCGAGGGTGAGGAGAAGAAGTTCACCTTCCGCGGCGAGGAGAAGTCGGCGCTGCCCGACGTCCCCCCGATCGAGCAGGCGGCCGGCGGCCCCGGCCCGAACCTCTCGAAGGACGCGTAAGCGACCCGCGTGCTGAAGGGGCTGTCCCGTCTGGGGCAGCCCCTTTGCCGTGTCCTCAGCGAAGTGGCCGGCCGGCTCAGCAGGTGGCCGGCTTCCGCCAGGAGCATTCGAGATTGGCGGGCACCTCGGGTGTCCGCAGGCGCTCCGGGGCCACCGCGGTGAACGTTCCCGCGGCCGTGTCGGAGCGGGCCAGCGTCACCACGATCGCGTCCTCGATGCCCTTCACGGAGGACGCCAGGTAGTTGTTGAGGACGACCGCGTAGACGAGCCGCCGGCCGCCCGCGTCGGTGACGTACCCGGAGAGCGCCGAGGCGCCGGTGAGCGAGCCGGTCTTGGCGCGGGCGTTCAGTGCGGCGGGGGTGCCGCACATCCGGGTGCGCAGGGTGCCGCCCGTGGCGCGGTCGGGGCCGCAGGCGACCGGGAGGGACGCGTACCAGTCGTCGTACCAGGGTGCGTCCTGGACGGCGAGGAGCAGGCGGGCGAGCTGGGCCGCGGGGATGAGGTTCATCCGGGACAGCCCGGAGCCGTCGACCTGCCGGATCCGGTCCGGCTCCACGCCCCGCGCCTTCAGGTACGCGCCGATGGCGGAGAGCCCCGCGCTCCACGTCCCCCGGCCGGAGGTCTCGTACCCGATGGTCTTGGTCAGTGCTTCGGCATGCATGTTGTTCGACAGCTTCATGAACGGGTGCATGAGGTCCCGCAGCGGCATGGAGCTGTGCGCGGCCAGGACGCGCGCGGCGGCGGGGGTGCGCTCGCCCGTGCGGGGCGGGGCGCCGACGCGTACGCCGCGGGCGGCCAGGGCGTCGGCGAAGACCGCGGCGGCGTACCCGGTGGGCTCCTGGACGGTGATCCACTCCTTGGTGACGGGGGCGGTGAGGGGCAGCTCACCGCTGATCACGATGGTGTTCGTGCCGTGCTCGCGCTCGACGGCGAGGGTGGCGGGCCGGCCCGCTGGGACGGTGGTGGCGCGGTTGTCGACGCGGACGTAGCGGGTCGCCGGGGTGAGGGTCACGCGCGGTGCGGCGCCCGCCCCGGCCGCCGGGGCGGCCTCCACGACGACGGTGCCGGAGTCGTAGTCGGTGTCCGGGGCGAGGGTGAGCGGCGAGATGGGAGCCGAGTAGTACGACGACTCGTCGTCGGCGGCCCAGGAGCGGCCCAGCCGGCGGGTGTCGAAGCGGGTGTCGTCCGCGACGACCCGTCCGGTCACCTTGCGGATCCCCGCGGCGGCGACCCCGGCGGCCAGCGCGTCGTAGTCCTTGGCGAGGGTGGTGGGGTCGCCCGTGCCGCGCAGGTACAGGTCCCCGTGCAGGACGCCTCCCCTCGGGCGGGCGGTGGCGAGCACCTCGGTGCGGAAGCGGTAGCCGGGCCCGAGCAGCTCCATGGCGGCCGCCGAGGTCGCGAGCTTGGTGTTGGAGGCGGGCATCAGCCGGTCGTCGCCGTCGCGCCGGTAGAGCGTCTCCCCGGTCGCGGCATCGGCGACGACGACGCCCGCGGCCCCGCCGTGGAGCCGGGGGTCGGCGAGGATCGTGTCGATGGCGCCTTTGAGGCCGGTGTCGGAGGGCCCCGCCCCGGCGGGCAGGCTGCTCGCCCCGAGGAGTCCGGCGAGGCCGAGGGCGAGGGCGGTCACGCGCATCACGTGTCTGCTCATGGTGGGGAGCATGGCGGAGGGCCGTGGGGCTGGGAAGGAGGCATGAGGGAGGAAAGGGGGGCGCGTGCCGTCGCCCCGGGACACCGGCGGCCGAAGTGCCCGGTTCCGTTCTTCCCGGCCTCCCGGCCTCCCGGCCTCCCGGCCTCCCGGCCTCCCGCGCTTCCCGTCCCGTCTTTCCGGCCGCTCCGCGTCCGCGCTTCCCGTCCGTCCTTCCGGGCGCTCCGCGCCGTCGCGGAGCGCCCGGAGGGGCCCCGGCCCGTGACAAGCCGCACAGGCGATTTGCGCGGTACTAGCCGGAATAGTGCAGTGTGCGGGGTGATGGCGCCCGTCGGGGCCGGGACCGGACGGGGGAGCGGGGGAGGGGCGCCGGGGAAGGCCCGGAAATCGGCCGGAGAAACCCCAGGCCAGAGGTACCCCCGCTGCGACAAACCTTACTTTCTAAGGACATTTCGGGCGCGCACCCTTGGATGGTGAGCGGCGTCAAGAGTTCAGGTCACACCTCGCACGCTACGACGACATGTCGTAGATGGGTGGTTTGAGGCGGGATGGGTGGGCGGGTTACCAAGGATGAGCACTCGCCCGGCGCACCACTCGCGTCGGGTCCGTTCTTGCCCGGAGGTCTTCCCCGTATGTCGAAGCGCATCAACCCCGCCCGTAACGCCGCCGTCGCCTTCGCTGCCGCCGGCATGGGAGCGACGCTGGTGTTCGGAGCCGGTGCTGCGTTCGCGGCCCCGGGGCAGGCGGCGCCCGCCATGGACGCCGCGGCCGCCGTCGCCGCGCAGGCCCAGTCCCAGGCCGAGGCCGCCCAGCAGGCGGCGAAGGCCGCCCAGGCCGCCGAGGTCGCCGCCGCGGCGAAGAAGGCCGCTGCCGCCGAGAAGGCCGCGGCGAAGAAGGCTGCCGCCAAGAAGTCCGTGGCCTCCTGGGTCAAGCCGGTCGGCGGCTACACGCTGACCGCGTCCTTCAACCAGGGCGGCGCCATGTGGTCCCACAAGCACTCCGGCCAGGACTTCGCCGTGCCGGTCGGCACCCCGGTGAAGGCCGCGCACTCCGGTGTCGTCGTGAAGGCCGGCCCGAACGGCGGCGGCGACGGTCCCGCGTACGGCAACGCCATCGTCATCAAGCACGCCAACGGCACCTACTCGCAGTACGCCCACCTGTCCAAGATCAACGTGGGCATCGGCAAGACGGTGAAGACCGGCCAGGTCATCGCCAAGTCCGGCAACACCGGCAACTCGTCCGGCCCCCACCTGCACTTCGAGATCCGTACGACCCCGAACTACGGCTCGGCGGTCAACCCGGCGGCGTTCCTGCGCTCCGAGGGCGTCACCATCTGACGCTCCCCGAGGGGTTACGAGCGGGCCTGATGGGCCTGCGTCACCAGATCGACGGCGACTTCGAGGACGGCTGCGCGCTTCTCCTCGGGGTCGCCTTCGACGTTGTGGATGAAGAACATGCCCGCGTGCATGGTGAAGAGCGCGCTGGTGCACCGCATCCGGTCCGTCATGCTGAACCCGGGCTCCTGGACGAGCTTGAGCAGCGTGAGCATGCGCCGCTTGAACGTCTCGCCGATGCTCAGGTCCCGTACGGTCGCCTGGTTCTCCTGCATGAAGCGGAAGAGCGGGGCCGCGCCCAGCAGTGCCGCGTGGTAGCGGCGCAGGATCTCCTTCTTGGTCTCCAGGGTGCGCGGCTGGGCGGCGGCCCAGTCGATCAGCTCGTCGATCGGCCGCGTCAGGTCCTCGAAGAGGCTGATGACGATGTCTTCCTTGGTCTTGAAGTGGTAGTAGAGCGCCGCCTTCGTGACGTCCAGCCGCTCCGCGATCTCGCGGAGCGAGGTCTTCTCGTAGCCCTGCTCGGCGAAGAGTTCGATGGCCACGTCCTGGATGCGCTGACGCGTGTTGCCTCTGGCCATGATCTTCGGTCCTCTCGCAAAACTTACTTGACGCCCGGCTAGTAGTCCCTCTACCTTCTCCAGTGTAGTGAATTAGCCGGGCGGCAAGTAAGTGGAGTTTGGTATGACGGTGTCCGACATAGGGCCGCGGGAGGCGTCGCGCGAGCCGCGCGTCCGCAGCGTCCGGGTGGTGCTGCTCGCTCTGATGATCGCGATGCTGCTGGCCATGCTGGACAACATGATCATCGGTACGGCGATGCCGACGATCGTCGGCGAGCTCGGCGGCCTGGAGCACCTGTCGTGGGTGGTCACCTCGTACACCCTGGCCACCGCGGCGTCCACCCCCATCTGGGGCAAGCTCGGCGACCTCTACGGCCGCAAGGGCATCTTCCTCACCTCGATCGTGATCTTCCTGATCGGCTCCGCGCTCAGCGGCATGGCCCAGGACATGGGCCAGCTCATCGGCTTCCGGGCCGTGCAGGGCCTCGGCGCCGGCGGTCTGATGGTCGGTGTGATGGCGATCATCGGCGACCTGATCCCGCCGCGGGAGCGCGGCAAGTACCAGGGCATGATGGCCGGCGTCATGGCCCTCGCCATGATCGGCGGACCGCTGGTCGGCGGCACCATCACCGACCACTGGGGCTGGCGCTGGTCCTTCTACATCAACCTGCCGCTGGGCGCCGTCGCGCTCGCGATGGTCACCGCCGTCCTGCACCTGCCGAAGCAGAAGCGCGACCGCGGGACGCGCATCGACTACCTCGGCGCCGCGCTGCTGACGGTCGGCATCACCGCCGTCGTACTGGTCACCACCTGGGGCGGTACGGAGTACGACTGGGACTCCGCCGTGATCATGGAGCTGATCGCGATCGGTGTCGCCGCCCTCGCCGGGTTCCTGTTCGTCGAGCGGCGCGCGGCCGAGCCGATCGTGCCGCTGCACATCTTCCGCAGCCGCAACTTCTCGGTGATGTCGGTGCTCGGCTTCCTGATCGGCTTCGTGATGTTCGGCGCCACCCTCTTCCTGCCGCTGTACCAGCAGGCCGTGCAGGGCGCCTCCGCCACCAACTCCGGTCTGCTGCTCACGCCCCTGATGCTCGGCATGATGCTGGTGTCGCTGATCGCCGGCCGCATCACCACCAGCACCGGCAAGTACCGGCTGTTCCCCATCCTGGGCGGCGCGCTCATGTCCGTCGGGCTCTTCCTGCTCTCGCAGATGGACATCGACACCACGCGGGTCACCTCCGCCGTCTACATGGCGATCCTCGGCGCCGGCCTGGGCTGCCTGCTGCAGACGACCATGCTGGTCTCGCAGAGCAGCGTCGAGATGAAGGACATGGGCGTCGCCTCGTCCTCCGCGACCCTGTTCCGGACGCTCGGCATGTCCTTCGGCGTGGCCATCATGGGCGCGCTGTTCACCGACCGGGTGCAGGAGGAGATGCTGGCGCGGGGCGGCGGCGCCGCCACGGCGCAGTCCGCCCAGCTGGACGCGGCGAGCCTGGCCAAGCTGCCCGAGGCCGCACGCGAGGCGTATCAGTACGCGGTGGTCTCCGGGACGCACGCGGCCTTCCTGCTCGGTACCGCGGTCGCGGTCCTCAGCTTCCTGGTCGCCTTCTTCGTCAAGGAGATCCCCCTGAAGGGCGCGGCGCCCGACGACTCCGGCGCCGGCCCGGACGCCGGTCCGGACACCCCGCCGCCGGCCCGGCAGGACGGCGACGGTCCCGCCCGGACCGGCGCCGACCCCGAACCCGCTCCCACCCGGGCCTGACGGCACGGGCCCGATGGCAGGGGCCCGTGGGTGAGAGGACCGGGCCGTGACGGTGCGCCGGGCAGTACGGCTCTGACGCCGGGCGCACCACGGTACGGCTCCGACGGTACGGGCCCGTTGCTGCGGCCCGACCGTACGGAACCGACGCCACGGCCCCGCCCGGCCGCTCGACCGGTTTGCCCTACATCCCCCGGGGGCGAACAGGTCGGCGGCCGGGCCTTTTCGTATGCGGGCGGGGGAGGGTGGGGTGGGCCCGAGCGGCCCGGCGTCGCCGGGGCCCGGGCCAGGCGCCAGGCTCAGGCCCCGGGGCTCGGGCTCAGGCATCCGGGCCGAGGCGTCGGCTCGGAGGCCGGGGCTCGGACGTCCGCGCTCAGGCGTCCAGGCCCGGGCGTCGCCGGGCCCCGGGCTCAGGGGTCGAGGCTCAGGTGTCGGCTCGGGCGCCGGGGCTCAGGCATCCGGCTCAAGCGGCCGGCTTGATCGCCGGGGGCTCAGGCGTCCGGGAACTGGATCATCGGGAAGCTGCCCGTGGCCGTCGGCGCGTGCTCCGGGAGCCAGAGCACCGCGATCGCGCCGCCCGCACCCGGTGCCGTGCCCTCCGGGGCGGCGTTGCGGAAGGTGAGCCGGGCGCCCAGCACGCGCGCCTGGCCCGCCGCGATCGTCAGCCCCAGCCCGTGGCCGTGGCCCGCACGGTCGCTCGCGCCCGTGCGGAACCGGCTCGGGCCCTCGCGCAGCAACTCCTCGGGGAAGCCCGGCCCGTGGTCGCGCACCCGCAGCACGCGGCCCTCGACCGTGACCTCGACCGGCGGCTTGCCGTGCTTGGCGGCGTTGGCCAGAAGGTTGCCCAGGATCCGCTCCAGCCGGCGCGGGTCGGTGTTCACCCACGACTCGTGGACCACCCGTACCTCCGCCGCCGGGTCCAGCACCCGTACCCGCCGGGCGACGAACTCGCCGAGCGCGATCTCCTGCAGCTCGGCCCGCTCCGACGCGCTGTCGAGCCGCGCCACCTCCAGCACGTCCTCGACCAGCGTGCGCATCGCCTGCGCCCGGTCGCGCACCAGCTCGCTCGGCCGCCCCGGCGGCAGCAGCTCCGCCGCGGTGAGCAGCCCGGTGACCGGCGTGCGCAGCTCGTGCGCGATGTCGGCGGTGACCCGGCGCTCGGCCTCGATCCGCTCGCCCAGCGCGTCGGTCAGCGCGTCCACCGCCCGCGCCAGCTCGTCCGTCTCGTCCCGTACGACACCGCCGATGGCGTCCCGTACCCGGACCTCCGTATTGCCCTGGGCGACCTTGCCGGCAGCGGTGGCGGCCTTGCGCAGCCGGCGGGAGAGCTGCCCGCCGATCAGCACGCCGAGCGCGCACCCGCCGAAGACCACCGACACCGAGCCGACGACGAGGGCCTGGTCCAGGTCCTTCATGATCGTGGTGGAGCGGTCGGCGAACCGGGTGTGCAGCGACAGGACGTCACCGTTGGCCAGCGGCACCGCGGCCCACACGTCGGGGGCCCCGGACTCCCGCTCCTTCACGTACGTCCCGCGCCGCCGCTCCCGCATCAGCGCGTCCAGCTCCGACGGCAGCGCCGGGTCGTTGAGCTTCGTGCCGAACCGCGGCTCGCCCTTCGGCTTGCCGCCCTCGTACAGCCGCTGTGCGAACAGCAGCCGCTCCATCTGCACCTCACGCGCGTTCTCCAGCATCGAGACGCGGGCCGCGTTGTGGACGACGAGGCTGAGCGCGGCGGCGATCAGGGCGCCGACGGCCGCGATGGCGATGGAGATCTTCCAGCGGACGCCGGTGCGCAGGGCCGGCCGGCCGCGTCGCTCCCGCGGTGCGGACCGCTTCATGCCTTGAGCTTGTAGCCGAAGCCCCGGACCGTCTCGATCCGGTCCTGGCCGATCTTCGTCCGCAGCCGCTGCACGTGCACGTCCACGACCCGCGTGTCCCCGCCCCACCCGTAGTCCCACACGCGCTCCAGCAGCTTGTCGCGGGAGAGGACGGTCCCCGGCGCCGACGAGAACTCCAGCAGCAGCCGCATCTCCGTCGGCGTCAGCGCCACCGGCGCCCCGCCCCGGCGCACCTCCATGCCCTCGGTGTCGATCTCCAGATCGCCGAAGGACAGCGCGCCGCCGTCCGGACCGCCCTGCTGGGCGCCGTCGCCCGTGCCGCCCGCACCGCTGGCGTGCCCGAAGCGGCGCAGCACCGCCCGGATCCGCGCCATCAGCACCGCGCCGTCGAACGGCTTGGTCACGTAGTCGTCGGCCCCCGCCTCCAGGCCGAGCACCACGTCGATCGAGTCGGCCCGCGCCGACAGCATGATCACCGGGACCGTCGACTCGTCGCGGATCCGCCGGCACAGGCTCACACCGTCCATGCCGGGCAGCATGACGTCGAGCAGCGCGATGTCCGGCCGCCGCGCACGGAACGACTCCAGGCCGGACAGGCCGTCCGGCATGGCGGTCACCGTGAAGCCGTCCCGCTCCAGGGCGAGCTGCGTGGCCTCACGGATGACGTCGTCGTCCTCGACGAACAGGACATGGGTCTCGGCCATCCCGCGCTCTCTCAGTCCTCGGTCGTGGTGTCCGGTCGTGCTTCAGTTCTCGGGGGGCGCGGCCGGCGCGGAGCCGTCGACGCCGCCGTCGCCGATCGCCTTGCTGTAGTCGTTGTGCACCCGGTCGTGCTCACTGAACCTGTTCCCCACCCAGCGGTACGTGATGACGTCCTCGCCGGACGGGTAGGCCACCGGGTCGCCCTCGTCGTACACCTGCTTCGTCAGGACGAGGTCGCCGCGGTCGATCGTGGAGTACACGGCGGGCTCCTCCAGCGCGAACACATTCTCGTACTTGGTGTCCGTCACGCGGTACACGTACGTCCCCACGCCCACGGCGTCCTCGCACGTCATCACGTTGACCACGACGTCGGGCCGGTCGCCGCCGGTGAGGTTCCCGTACGACGTGTCGACCGGGTACGCGTCCGCCACGCACGGCTTGAGCTCGTCCTTGACGCGGTCGCTGACCTCGGGGTCGCTCTTGATCAGCTGGACCGGGTCGATCTTCTTGAGCGCCGACGAGCCGGCGGGCGGCGTCGGAGCGGTCGTCGACGTCGCCTGGTCGGTGCGGGCGGCACCCTCGTCACGCATGCCCGTGCCGCCGGTGGAGCACGCGGCCGTGAGCAGGCCGAAGGCGGCGAGCACACCCATCGCCGCGGTGCTCGCCGCCCCGAACCTGCCGGTGGTGCCGTCGTTGTCCCTGGCGCTCAGGCCGCGCACCGCTCCCGCCCCCGCTCGTCACTGCGTTCCGTACGCTCCAGGGCGCGGGCGTCGATGTCCCGGCTCTCCAGCTCCTGACGGAGCCGGGCGAGTGCCCGGTGGAGCGTGCTCTTCACGGTACCGGTCGACATGCCGAGCGCGGCGGCGGTCTCCTCGGTGCTCATCTGCTCCCAGTGGCGCAGCACGACCACGCTGCGCTGCTTGGGCGCCAGCACCTTGAGCACGTCCATGAGCAGGGCCCGGTCGGCGTGCTGCTCGGTGGCGTCGTCGACGGACGCGTCCGGCAGCTGCTCGGTGGGCACCTCCTCCAGCTTGCGGGCGCGCCACCACTCGGTCCGCGTGTTGATCATGACGCGGCGCAGGTAGGCGTCGGCGAGGGTCTTGTCGGCTATGCCGTCCCAGCGGCCGTAGGTCCGCGCCAGCGCCGTCTGGAGCAGGTCCTGGGCGTCGACCGGATCGGGGACGAGACGCCGGGCGCTGCGCAGCAGGGCGTCCTGCCGAGTGCGTACGTATTCCTCGAATTCGAGCACCTCGCCGTGCGACATCCCGAACCGCCTCCATCCCCGTGACAAGCCCCGCTGTGGTCTACGCCAGGAGACGCTACGGAGCGGTTGTCACGGGGTTGTCCGAGGGAGCCGTCGGCGGACGCACGGCTGTCCATCGGTTGTGTAACAGCAGAGGTGTAACAGACGCCGTTTCGGGGAAGGGGCGCCGCGCGAACGGACGCCGGACCGCTCCTCCGACCGCTCTTCCGGCGCTTCCTCCCACCGCTCTTCCGGCTGCGCCGTCCGCTCTTCCGTCCGTTCCCGCGGCCGGGCACCCGGTCAGACCGCCGGGGAGGCCGGGCCCGCCGGCAACCGGTAGCGGCCGTCCTCCAGCGGCTCCACGAGGCCGTCCGCGACCAGGCCGTCCAGCGCCCGGGCCCGCTGCACCGGTTCGTCCCAGACGGCGTCCAGTGCCGCCTGCCCCACCGGCGCCACGGCCTCCCGCAGGACGGCGAGGAGCTTGCCGCGCACCTGGCGGTCGGTCCCCGCGTACGTCTGGCCGCGCCGCGCCGGACCGTCGTGCGCGGGCTTGCCGGCCAACCGCCAGGCGCAGGTGCCCGCGATCGGACAGCGCGCGCAGGCCTCGTTCTTCGCGGTGCACACCAGCGCGCCGAGCTCCATGGAGGCCGCCGCCCAGCGGGCCGCCGTCGTCTCGTCCTCGGGCAGCAGCGCGCGGGCGAGCTTGCGCTCGGCGGCGGTCGTGGCGTTCGGCGGGTACTGCACGCCCGTGACGGACCGGGCGAGGACCCGCCGCACATTGGTGTCCAGCACCGCGTGGCGCTGCCCGTACGCGAACGACGCCACCGCCGCGGCCGTGTACTCGCCGATCCCCGGCAGGGCGAGCAGCTGCGCGTGTTCGGCCGGTACGTCACCGCCGTGCCGCTCCGTTATCGCCACGGCGGCGCCGTGCAGCCGCAGGGCGCGGCGCGGGTAGCCGAGGCGGCCCCAGGCGCGGACCGCCTCGCCGGGCGCCTCGACGGCCAGGTCGGCGGGGCGGGGCCAGCGGGCGAGCCACTGCTCGTACACCGGCAGCACCCGGCTGACCGGCGTCTGCTGGAGCATGAACTCGCTGACCATCACTCCCCAGGCGCCCGCTTCGGGGCGGCGCCAGGGCAGGTCGCGGGCGTGCTGGTCGAACCAGGCGATGACGGGCGCGTGCAGACGGACGGCGGAGTCGGCGGCCGGGCCGGCGGTCTCGCCGGCGGCCGCGGTGGCGGTGGACGCGGTGGACGTGGACGCGGTGCGTGAGGGGGTCGCAGTCATGGCACCCCCGATCCTGGCACGTTCCTCAGCCGCGACGGTGCATCGGCTCCCGGCGCCGGTGCGCCTGCCGGGGGACGCGGTGGCCGGTTCCGGGCTCCACGACCGCCGGCCCGCGCCCGGCGAGCCAGGTCGCGGCACCGGACCGGCTCGCGCGCATCGTGCCGACCAGCGCCGCGGTCGGACGGGTCAGCAGCCGTACGAAGAGGACCGCCGCCAGCGCGCCGAGCACCAGGCCGGCCGCCACGTCGTGCGGGTAGTGCACGCCGACGAAGACGCGCGAGAACGCCATGAGCACTGCCATCGGCACGGTGAGCCAGGCGATCCGGCGCCAGGCGAGGGCGAGCGCCACGGCGGCCGCGCCCGCGATGGCGGAGTGGTTGCTCGGGAAGGACCAGTCTCCGTACGGCGGGCACTCCACCAGCGACGCGGCGGCACCGGCGACCGCGCGGCACGGCCGCTCCTCGTCGATCACCGACTTCAGCAGCTCGCTGACGACGTAGCCGAAGGCCGTGCCGAGCGGGGCGAGGACGGCGAGCGCCATGGCGCGGCCGGTGTCCGGGCGCGCCCGCCACCAGCCGACGAGGAACAGCACGCCGAAGAGCAGCAGTCCGGCCTCCGTCCACAGTTCGGCGAGGAGCTGCACCCAGCCGGGTGTGCCGTGGGCGAAGTCGGTGATGTCGAGGTAGAGGTCCTGGCTCATGGTTACGGACGGTACCTGGCGCCGGGACCGGCCCGTGCGCCGCCATCGGCCGCCGGGAATGTGATCATCGGCAAAACTTGGTGCACGGGCGGCGGGTGGGGCGGGAGTTGGCGCCGATCTCTCGTACAGTTTGGGCCGTGGGATCTCTGCGCAATCCGGTCGGGCCGCTTCCCTCCTCCATCTACTGGCGACGGAGGGCAGTAGCGGCGAGCCTGGTCGCGCTGCTCGTCCTGCTGGTCGTATGGGTCGTCAGTTCGGGCGACGGCGGCGGGAACAAGGGCGGCGGAGGCGACGGCGCCAACGGTGCCTCACCCGTGCCGTCCATCACCCCGGGGCCTTCCCAGCCGGGACCGGCGATCAGCAACCAGCCCGGCGGACGCGACGAGTCGGACGGCCCGGGTGCCACCGGCGGCGCCGACGGCGGCGGCACGGGCACCGGTGCGGACGACGGCAAGAACGGTGACACCTCGTCAGACGGCGGTGCCGGTACGGGCACGGGCGCGGCCGCGGGGACCGGCGACGGCTCCGCTTCCGGTTCCGGCAGCTCCGCCGCGTACCGGGTTCCGGCGGACTCGCCGCTGCCCGACTGCGCCCCCGGCGCCCTGCGGCTGACCCTGCGCAGCACGAAGGTGGCGTACGAGCCCGGCGAGAAGCCGCGGTTCGAGCTGGTCGCCCGCAACACCTCGGGCACGACCTGCAAGACGGACCTCGGGCCCCGCACGGCGGTCCTGACCATCAAGAACAGCGACGCCGACCAGGTGTGGTCCTCGAAGGACTGCCCGCGCGCCGCCGGCCCGCTGATGCTGCGCATCCCGGCGGGCGGCACCGTCACCCACACCGTGGAGTGGGACCGCCGCCGCAGCGCGCCGCAGTGCGCGACCCCGTCCGCGGCGGCCGCCGCCCCCGGCACCTACCTGCTGGAGGCCGCCGTCCCGGGTGTGAAGGTCCTGCCCGCCTCGTTCACGCTCGCCAAGGACTGAGCCCGCCGCCGGGCCCGGTCCGGCGGCGTGAGGTGCTCCCGGGGTGCGGCGACACCCGCGCGCGGGCGTGCGGCGTGCCGTCGGGCGCCGCCGGTGTCAGACGTAGCGTTCGAGGATCGAGGACTCGGCGAGGCGCGAGAGGCCCTCGCGCACACTGCGGGCGCGGGCCTCGCCGACGCCGTCCACGGTCTGGAGGTCGTCCACGCTCGCCGCGAGCAGCTTCTGCAGTCCGCCGAAGTGCTCCACGAGCCGCTCGATGATCGCCCCGGGCAGCCTCGGCACCTTCGCCAGCAGCCGGTAGCCGCGCGGCGAGACCGCCGAGTCGAGCGCTTCCGGCGACCCGGTGTAGCCCAGCGCGCGGGCCACGATCGGCAGCTCCAGCAGTTCCGCGTGGCTGAGCGCGTCGAGCTCGGTCAGCGCCTCGGCGACCGTACGGGACCGCTTGGCCGTCGGCTCCGGCACGTAGTCGCGGACCACCAGCTCCCGCTCCGGTTCGACGCCCGCGATCAGCTCGTCGAGCTGGAGCGTGAGCAGCCGGCCGTCGGTGCCCAGCTCCACGACGTACTCGGCGATCTCGGTGGCGATCCGGCGCACCATCTCCAGGCGCTGCGCGACGGCGGTGACGTCCCGGACGGTCACCAGGTCCTCGATCTCCAGCGCGGAGAGCGTGCCGGCCACCTCGTCGAGGCGGAGCTTGTACCGCTCCAGGGTCGCGAGGGCCTGGTTGGCGCGCGACAGGATCGCGGCCGACTCCTCCAGGACGCGGCGTTCGCCGTCGACGTACAGTGCGATCAGCCGCATCGACTGCGACACGGAGACCACCGGGAAGCCGCACTGCTTGGACACCCGGTCCGCGGTGCGGTGGCGGGTGCCGGTCTCCTCGGTGGGGATGGACGCGTCCGGGACGAGCTGGACGCCGGCCCGCAGGATCTTGGTGATGTCCTTGTCGAGGATCAGCGCCCCGTCGAGCTTGCACAGCTCGCGCAGCCGGGTCGCGGTGAACTCCACGTCCAGCACGAAGCCGCCGGTGCACATCGATTCGACCGTTTTGTCCATGCCGAGGACGATCAGGCCACCGGTGTTGCCGCGGAGGATGCGCTCCAGGCCGTCCCGCAGCGAGGTGCCGGGGGCGACGGCGCTGAGCGAGGCGCGCATGAGCGCCTCGTTGCCGGAGCCCGCGCCGGACTTTCCGGGAGCTGCTGCCCCGTCCTTGGCTGCCACTGCACTCCTCCGGCTCGTACGGATGGGCGAGACCAGGGCAAAGTCTAGCGACCCCGCCCACCGGCGGTCCCCGCAGCGGCCCGACCGCCCCCGGGCCCCCCGCCCCGCGGGGCCGGCGGGCCGCGGTGCGCGCCGCCGCCGAGGGCCCGGCCCGGCGCATCGCCGAGCGGGGCGTCACCCCAGCGGCACGCCCTCCGCTGCGGGCTCCGCCGCCCGGCCCGCCGCCCGCCCCCGGCCCGGCTCGGAGGCTCCGTCGGCCGCGGGCGCGCGGCGCCGCGTGCGCGGCAGGACCCGCAGGGCGTCGCCCATGTCGGCGACCTCCGTGACCTTCATGCCCGCGGGCACCTTGCCCGGATCGCCCGGGACCAGCGCGTGGGTGAAGCCCAGTCGGTGCGCCTCGGCCAGGCGCCGCTGGACGCCGGTCACACGGCGGACCTCTCCCGCGAGGCCCACCTCGCCGATCGCGACGAGATTCTTCGGCAGCGGGGTGTCGCTCGCGGCGGACGCGAGGGCGAGGGCGATCGCCAGGTCGGCGGCCGGCTCGGAGAGCTTCACGCCGCCGACCGTCGCCGAGTAGATGTCGCGCTTGCCCAGGGCGCTGATGCGGCCGCGCTGCTCCAGGACCGCGAGCATCATCGACACCCGCGAGGTCTCCAGCCCCGAGGTGGTGCGCCGGGGCGAAGGGATCTGGGAGTCGACCGTGAGCGCCTGCACCTCCGCGACCAGCGGGCGGCGGCCCTCCAGCGTGACCGTCAGGCACGTACCCGGAACCGGCGCGTCGCGGCGGGTGAGGAACAGCCCGGAGGGGTCGGCGAGGCCGATGATGCCCTCGTCGTGCAGTTCGAAGCAGCCGACCTCGTCGGTCGCGCCGTACCGGTTCTTGACGCCCCGCACCAGGCGCAGGCGCGCGTGCCGGTCGCCCTCGAAGTGCAGCACCACGTCCACCAGGTGCTCCAGCAGCCGGGGACCGGCGATGGCGCCGTCCTTGGTGACGTGACCGACGAGCAGCGTGGACATGCCGCGCTCCTTGGACGCCCGGATCAGTGCGCCCGCCACCTCGCGCACCTGCGCCATGCCGCCCGGCGCCCCGTCGATCTCCGGGGAGGCCACCGTCTGGACGGAGTCCAGCACCAGCAGCGACGGCTTGACCGCGTCCAGGTGCCCGAGGACCGCGGACAGGTCCGTCTCGGCCGCCAGGTACAGGTGGTCGCTGAGCGCGTGGATCCGGTCCGCCCGCAGCCGGACCTGGCTCGCCGACTCCTCGCCCGTCACGTACAGCGTGCGGTGCTCGTCGCTCGCCGCCTTCGCCGCGACGTCGAGCAGCAGCGTCGACTTGCCCACGCCCGGCTCGCCGGCCAGCAGCACCACCGCGCCCGGCACCAGCCCGCCGCCCAGCACCCGGTCCAGCTCGTCGACGCCCGTCGACCGGGCCGTCGCCTGCCGCCCGTCGACCTGGCCGATCGGCAGGGCGGCCGTGGAGACGCGCCCCGCGGCGGTCGTCCGGACCGCGGGCGCGCCGTACTCCTCGACCGTCCCCCAGGCCTGGCACTCGGGGCAGCGGCCGAGCCATTTGGCGGTCGTCCACCCGCACTCCGTGCAGCGGTAGGAGGGCCGGTCCTTGGCGGATTTCGTACGGGCAGCCATGCGCAAACCGTAGCGGCAGCCACTGACAACGCCGTGCTCCTATAGCGGGCGGCGCCGAACGGAAGCAAAACCTCCTGTCCTCTTTCGAGGGATACGTTCACCCGTAAGGGTTAAAAGAGCGGAAGCGGTACGAAGAGTGTGCCTTCGCCCGCCTACGGTCGCCGGGTGACGAGCAGCAGGCTGGAGCCCCCCACGTACACCACCGGCGCACACCGGGCGCAACGCGGTGCGCCCCGCAGCGGCTCCCGGGCCGCGGGCAGGACCACGGCCGGCACTCTCGCCCAGTGCCCGCCCCCGCGGTACGAGCCGTATCTGGACGGGCTGTTCACGTACTGCCTGTCCGTGCTGTGCGACCACGACGCGGCGATCGCCGTACTCGGTGACGTCCTCGCCGTCGCCGAGCGGCAGTCCGGGCGATGTCCCACCGGTGAGCCGGAGCGCAGGGCGTGGCTGTACGCCCTCGCCCGGTGGGGCTGCCTGCGCGAGCTCGGCGAGCAGCGGGAGCGGCGCCGCCGGCAGGGCGCGCACACGGGCCGCCCGGCCGCCCGCCCGCCCGCCGCCCGGCAGGCATCGCGGCCCGCCCGGGAGGAGGCCCCGCCCGCCGGCGAGGAGGCGGCCGAGCTCCGGCGCCGCGAACTGGCCCGGCTCGCCTGGCCCGAGGCCGCCGGCACCACCCCCCAGCAGCGCGAGGCCCTGGAGCTGGCCGTACGGCACGAGCTCGGCCACCGCGAGGTGGCCGCGGTGCTCGGCCTGGAGCCGCTCGCCGCGCGGGAGCTGCTGTCCGCGGCGGCGTGCGAGGTGGAACGCACCCGCGCGGCCCTCGCCGTCGTCGAGACCGGCGGCTGCCCGGCCGTCGCCCGGCTCACCGGCGACCACCAGGTGATGCTGTCCGCGGCGCTGCGCCGCGAGCTCGTCCGGCACGTCGACGACTGCCCGCGCTGCCGCCGCGCCGCCGAGCGCGCCGGGGCGGGCGGCCCCTGGCCCGGCTCGTCGGTCACCCCGGCCCGGCTCCCCCTGGCCGAGGCGCCGCGCGCCGCGGTGTACGCGGCGATGGCGCACGTGCCGCGCACGCGGGCGGCCGGGCCGCGGTTCGGCCGGGACGGCTTCCCGCTGGACCCCAAGGACCACGCGGCGCGGCGCGACCGCCTGCGGGCGCGGGCCGTGACGACCACCGTCGTCGCCACCGTGGTCGCCGCGCCGGTGCTGGCGCTGTGGGCGGCGTACCGCGGCGCGCCCCTGACCGGCGAGACGCGGGACACCTCGACCATCAGCGCGAGCGAGATGGACGAGCCGCGCGGTGACAGTGCGCTCGCGGGCGGCCCGCACGACCGGTTCGCCAACGCGGGCAGCGCGCGCAGCGAGCCCGGCGGCCGCGGCGCCGTGTCCGTCGAGGTGATCAGCACGGGCGCGCCCGTGCCTCCGTCGCGCCCCGGCCTGCCGGGCCCCGGCCGCATCACCGTCACGGCGCAGCCCGCGGGCGACGGATCGACGATGATCACGCTCACCGCGTCCGGCGGCACCCCGGTGGCGTGGTCCCTGTGGACCGACGCGCCCTGGCTCCACCCGAGCCGCTCCTCCGGCACGCTCGCCCCCGGCGGGTCGGTCACGGTGTACGTCACCGTCGACCGCGCCCGCGAGCCGTCCGGGCCGTGGAGCGCCCGCGTCGGGGTGGACCCGGCGGGCGCGGTCATCGAGCTCGACGGCGCGGGCGCGCCGCGGCCCCCGGCGGACCACCCGACACCGCCGCCGTCCACGCCGCCCGCCTCGACGCCCCCGCCGTCCCCGGACCCCACGCCGTCGGCACCCTCGACCCCGCCGCCGCGCCCCTCCACGGACCCCGCCCCGACGGACCCCCCGCCGTCGACGACGTCGCCGTCGGAACCGGCCGGCAGCTGACGGGGGCGGCGGGCAGGCGGACGCGCCGCTCCACGGGGCGGGGCGCGGAAGCGGCCGAGTGCGGAGTGCGGACGAAAGACCCCGAGCCCGATGGGCCCGGGGTCTTTCGTCCGGCCAGGCCGGACCAGGGAGTGGCGCCCTCCGCCGTGCACCGCCCGGCGGAGGGCGCCGCGCCACGAGCCCAGCAGGATCCGAGCTCTAGCGGGGCGCCGGGTCCGGCGGGCCGACCGGGTCCGCCGGGTGAGGAGCCACCAGCGGGAGCTGCGCCGACAGGCGCGCCTCGCAGAGCTCCACCAACACGTCGTACGCCGCCTTGCCCATCAGCTCCGTCAGCTCCGGCCGGTACGACACGTACACCGGCTCCCCGGCACCGTGCGCCGACGTCGCCGACGTGCACCACCAGTGCAGGTCATGGCCTCCCGGGCCCCACCCGCGGCGGTCGTACTCGCCGATCGAGATCTGCAGCACGCGCGTGTCGTCGGGGCGGTCGATCCAGTCGTACGTACGGCGGACCGGCAGCTGCCAGCAGACGTCCGGCTTGGTCTCCAGCGGCTCGCGGCCCTCCCGCAGCGCCAGGATGTGCAGCGCGCAGCCCGCGCCGCCCGCGAAGCCCGGACGGTTCTGGAAGATGCAGGAGCCCTCCCAGCGCCGCGTCTGGCGCTCGCCGTCCTCGTCGAGCTGCGTCCAGCCCGACTCCGTACCGACGCCGTGGAACTGCCACAGCTCCGGTGTGAGACGAGCCACGTGCCCGGCGACGCGCCGCTCGTCGTCGTCGTCCGAGAAGTGCGCCCCCAGCGTGCAGCAGCCGTCGTCCGCGCGCCCCGCCTGGATGCCCTGGCAGCCGCTGCCGAAGACGCAGGTCCAGCGAGACGTCAGCCAGGTCAGGTCGCAGCGGAAGACCTGCTCGTCGTCGGCGGGGTCCGGGAACTCCACCCAGGCACGCGGGAAGTCCAGTCCCTTTTCATCCGGTACGACCGTTACGGCCGGTCCGGCGGACGTGGGCTTCGCCTTCTTCGCCTTCTTCGTCTTTGGCACACACCAAGCGTATGCGCCGCGCGCAGTAGCGTTCAGGCATGAGACTCGGAGTCCTCGACGTCGGTTCGAACACGGTGCACCTGCTGGTCATGGACGCGCACCCCGGCGCCCGCCCCCGCCCCGCCCACTCCCACAAGGCGGAGCTGCGCCTGGCGGAACTGCTCGACGCCGACGGCGCCATCGGCGCCCGGGGCATCCGGCGACTGGTCACCATCACGGCCGACGCCGTGCGCACCGCCGAGGACAAGGGCTGCGAGGAGGTCCTCCCCTTCGCGACCTCCGCCATCCGCGACGCGGCCAACGCCGACCAGGTACTGGGCCGCGTCAAGGACGAGACGGGCGTCGACCTGCAGGTCCTCAGCGGCGAGGAGGAGGCGCGCCTGACCTTCCTCGCCGCCCGCCGCTGGTACGGCTGGTCCGCGGGGAAACTGCTCGTCCTCGACATCGGCGGCGGCTCGCTGGAGATCGCCTACGGCATGGACGAGGAACCCGACGCGGCCGTCTCCCTCCCGCTGGGCGCCGGGCGGCTGACCGCCGGCTGGCTGCCCGGCGACCCGCCGGACCCGGACGACGTGAAGGCGCTGCGCCGCCACGTGCGCGCCGAGATAGCCCGTACCGTCGGTGAGATCGCCCGCTTCGGGCCGCCGGACCACGTCGTGGCGACGTCCAAGACGTTCAAGCAGCTCGCCCGGATAGCCGGCGCGCCCGGCTCCGGCGAGGGCTCCTACGTGCAGCGTCGGCTGAGTCGTACGTCACTGGAGGAGTGGGTCCCCAAGCTCGCCGGCATGACCGCCGAGCAGCGCTGCTCCCTTCCCGGGGTGTCCGAGGGGCGCGCGCCGCAACTGCTGGCGGGAGCGCTGGTCGCGGAGGGGGCGATGGACCTGTTCGGGGTCGCGGAACTGGAGATCTGCCCGTGGGCGCTGCGCGAAGGGGTCATCCTGCGTCGCCTGGACCATCTCCCGGCTTCATAGCCGCGGCCCGTACTCTGTCCTTCGTGGCGAAACCAGTGGTGCGCATCCCGGATGCGAAGGTCGCGCTGTCCACCGCATCGGTCTATCCGGAGTCGACGGCGACGGCCTTCGAGATCGCTGCACGCCTGGGCTACGACGGCGTCGAGGTCATGGTGTGGACCGATCCCGTCAGCCAGGACATCGAGGCGCTGCGGCGGCTCTCCGACTACCACCAGGTACCGATCCTGGCGGTCCACGCGCCGTGCCTGCTGATCACCCAGCGGGTCTGGTCGACGGACCCGTGGGTGAAGCTCCAGCGCGCGCAGGCGGCGGCGGAGAAGCTCGGCGCGTCGACGGTCGTCGTCCACCCGCCCTTCCGCTGGCAGCGCCAGTACGCCCGCGACTTCGTCACCGGCATCTGGCGGATGGCGAACGAGACGGACGTCCGCTTCGCCGTCGAGAACATGTACCCCTGGCGCTACCGGGACCGCGAGATGCTCGCGTACGCCCCCGAGTGGGACGTCACCAAGGACGACTACCGCCACTACACCGTGGACCTGTCGCACACCGCCACCGCGCGCGTGGAGGCGATGGACATGGTCGGGCGCATGGGGGACCGGCTGGGCCACGTGCACCTGGCCGACGGCCGGGGCTCCGCGAAGGACGAGCACCTGGTGCCGGGGCGCGGCACCCAGCCCTGCGCGGAGCTGCTGGAGTACCTCGCCCGGTCCGGCTTCGACGGGCACGTCGTCATCGAGGTCAATACGCGGCGCGCGATGTCCGCCGCCGAGCGGGAGGCCGACCTGGCGGAGGCGCTCGCCTTCACCCGGCTGCACCTGGCCTCGTCCGCCCGTACCTCATGAGGACCCGGTGACGCAGCCCCGCCGGGGGCGCGGGCGGCCGCCGCGGGACGCCGCCGCGGAGGGGCCCGGCGCCCGTGAACGGATCCTCGAAGCCGCGCGCGCCGAGTTCGCCGAGCGCGGGTACGACAAGACCTCGGTGCGCGGCATCGCCAAGGCGGCGGGCGTGGACGCCGCGCTGGTCCACCACTACTACGGGACGAAGGACGAGGTCTTCGCCGCCGCCATCGAGGTGTCCTTCGAACCCGCCCTGGTCATCCCGGCCGTCCTGGGGGCGGGTACGGAGGGGATCGGGGAGCGGCTGGCCCGCTACTTCATCGGGGTCTGGGAGAACCCGGCGACCCGCGCCCCCCTGCTGGCGATCATCCGCTCGGCGCTGACGCACGAGGCGGCTGCCGCGGTCCTGCGCGGCTTCGTGCTGCGACGGCTCCTGGAGCGGGTCGCCGACGAGCTGCGCGTACCGGATCCGACCTTCCGGGCGGAGCTGGCGGCGTCGCACATGATCGGCATCGCGATCCTGCGGTACGTCGTCCGGGTGGAGCCGCTGGCGTCGGCCGATCCGGAGGACATCATCAGGATGGTCGCGCCGACGCTGCAGCGGTACCTGACGGAGGCGTGACGGACGGGCACGAGGAACGGGGCACGAAGGAAGCGGCCTGAGGGAGGGGCCTTCCGGACGCCCCGGCCGTCAGCCGGTTCCCTCCTCACGCCGTGCGCGGCGACCGAGGTGTGAGCCGTCCGTCCCGGTATCCGGACGCCTTGTCCAGATCTTGGAGCCGCGGCGTACGCTCGAAGAAGACATTTCCCTGTCCTCCCCAAGGAGCTGAGCGACGATGCCCGAGCTGAGGTCCCGCACCGTCACCCACGGCCGCAACATGGCGGGCGCCCGCGCCCTTATGCGCGCCTCCGGTGTACCGGGCGCGGACATCGGCCGCAAGCCGATCATCGCGGTCGCCAACTCCTTCACCGAGTTCGTGCCCGGCCACACCCACCTCCAGCCGGTCGGCCGGATCGTCAGCGAGGCGATCAAGGAAGCGGGCGCCATCCCGCGCGAGTTCAACACGATCGCCGTCGACGACGGCATCGCCATGGGCCACGGCGGCATGCTGTACTCGCTGCCCTCCCGCGACCTCATCGCCGACAGCGTGGAGTACATGGTCGAGGCGCACTGCGCCGACGCCCTGATCTGCATCTCCAACTGCGACAAGATCACCCCGGGCATGCTGATGGCCGCCCTGCGCCTCAACATCCCCACGGTCTTCGTCTCCGGCGGCCCGATGGAGGCCGGCAAGGCCACCCTGGTCGACGGCACGGTCCGTACGCTCGACCTGGTCGACGCCATCTCGGACGCCGTCAACGACAAGATCTCGGACGCCGACATCCTCCGCATCGAGGAGAACGCCTGTCCGACCTGTGGTTCGTGTTCCGGCATGTTCACCGCCAACTCGATGAACTGCCTGACCGAGGCCATCGGCCTGTCCCTGCCGGGCAACGGCTCCACCCTGGCCACCCACACGGCCCGCCGCGCCCTGTACGAGAACGCCGCGCGCTGCGTCGTCGAGCTGACCGACCGCTACTACGCCCAGGGCGACGAGTCGGTCCTGCCGCGCAACATCGCCACCTTCGCGGCCTTCGAGAACGCCATGGCCCTCGACATCGCCATGGGCGGCTCGACCAACACGATCCTGCACCTGCTGGCCGCCGCCCAGGAGGCGGGCGTCCCCTTCGGGCTGGAGGAGATCGACGCGGTCTCGCGCCGCGTCCCCTGCCTGGCCAAGGTCGCGCCGAACGTCGCCAAGAACCGCACGTACTACATGGAGGACGTGCACCGCGCCGGCGGCATCCCCGCCCTGCTCGGCGAGCTGCACCGCGCCGGCCTGCTGAACGAGGACGTGCACAGCGTCCACAGCCCGTCCCTGGCCGACTGGCTCAAGACGTGGGACGTCCGCGGCGGGTCGCCGTCCGCCGAGGCCGTCGAGCTCTGGCACGCCGCCCCCGGCTGCCGTCGCTCCGCCGAGGCGTTCTCGCAGTCCGAGCGCTGGGACTCGCTGGACACGGACGCCGCCGAGGGCTGCATCCGCTCCGCCGAGCACGCCTACTCCAAGGACGGCGGCCTCGCCGTCCTCCGCGGCAACCTGGCCGTCGACGGCTGTGTCGTGAAGACCGCCGGTGTCGACGAGTCGATCTGGACCTTCGAGGGCCCGGCCGTCGTCTGCGAGTCGCAGGAGGAGGCCGTCGAGAAGATCCTGAACAAGCAGGTCAAGGACGGCGACGTGGTCGTCATCCGTTACGAGGGCCCCAAGGGCGGCCCCGGCATGCAGGAGATGCTCTACCCGACGTCCTTCCTCAAGGGCCGCGGCCTGGGCAAGACCTGCGCGCTGATCACGGACGGCCGCTTCTCGGGCGGCACCTCGGGCCTGTCGATCGGCCACGCGTCGCCGGAGGCGGCGAGCGGCGGCACCATCGCCCTGGTCGAGGACGGCGACCGGATCCGTATCGCCATCCCGGACCGCTCCATCGAGCTGCTGGTTTCCGAGGAGGAACTGGCCGCCCGGCGCGAGGCCCTCGGCGGCGTGTACGCGCCGAAGCAGCGGGAGCGGAAGGTCTCCGCGGCGCTGCGGGCGTACGCGGCGATGGCGACCAGCGCCGACAAGGGCGCCGTGCGCGACGTCACGAAGCTCGGCTGAGGCTGCGGGGCCGGCGGGATCGGCGGCCTGCTGAGGGCGCCCGGCCGGCGGGGTCGCGGAAGCGCTGGTTCAGCGGGTGCCCGGCCGAGCGGTGGCGAAGACCGGCTGAGCGTGCCCGGTCGGCGGGACCGGCGGCCGGCGATGCCGGTTCAGCGGGTGACCGGCCGGCGATGCGGTCTGGCAGATGGCTCGGCTGCCGGGGCCACAACCGGTCACCGGTCACCCGTCACGGGCCGACGGCGGCACCAGTCGGCCAGGTCGGCCAGGCCAGGCCAGGCCAGGCCAAGTCAGGTCAGCGGCGGACGGGACGACCGGCCCGGCGACCGGCCGGCCGGCTCACCAGGCGGCCGGGTCCTTCGCCGGAACGGCGAAGACCGACCCGTCGGGCGCGGCCGCGACGACCGTGCCCTCTCCGGTGACGAGCGGCGCGGGCAGCGCGGCGGCATAGCCGAGCTTCCCGCCGCGCAGCCGCGGCGGTGTCTGCCCCAGCAGCGCCCCGCGCGCGGTGTCGACGGCGAGCAGCCGCCCGTCGGCGGCCGAGAAGTACAGCCGGTCGCCGCCTCCGGTCACGGGCCGGGACACCCGCCCGGCGGCCGTCTCCAGCCGCCACAGCTCCCGCGCGCCGCGCGTGTCGACGGCGACGAGCGTGCCGTTGCGCGCCAGCAGGTACGCCACGTCACCGCGCAGCGCGACCTGCGGTTCCGCCATCGGGAAGGGCAGCGGCACCCGGCGCGCCTCGCGCGCGCCCGGCTCGTAGCGCACCAGCGCGTCCGTCTGCGAATCGCGGTCCCGTGATGTCAGCAGGAGCGCGTCGCCGGAGGTTCCCACGGGCGTCAGGTCCCCCGTCAGCGGCCGCTGCCAGACCACGGCCCCGTCCGTCGGCCGTACGCCGCTGACCAGCGTGGTCGCACCCGACCCCGCGACCTCGAAGACGTAGACGAGACCCGTGCCCGGGCTGTACGGGCCGAAGCGCGGGTGGCTGTGACCGCGCAACGCGTGCTGCCAGCGCGTGCGGCCGGTCGCGCCGTCGACCCCCTTCACCCTGCCGGACGGCGCGGCGAGCAGCACCGTCGCCCCGGCGTGGTGCACCTCGCCCCGGTACGCGGAGACGTCGGCGCTCCACGCGGGTGCGCCGTCGGCCGCCTCGTACGCGCCGAGAGTGGTACGGGCCGGGGCGCCCTGCCCGGTGGTGTTCCGCGCGGCCGTGTCCTGGGCGACGGTGTGCACGAGCCCGCCGGAGACGACCGGCGCGGACGGCTCGCCGGGCCCACCGGCCGCCCGCGACCACAGGACCCGGCCGTCGCGCGGATCGAGCCGGGCCAGTCCGGCGCCGGGCGCCGAGCAGTACAGCTCGCCCCGCGCGTACGCGCAGTGGGGCGCCGCGTCCCGGGCGGCCGAACCGAGCTCCGCCCGCCAGGGCGTGGCGGCCACCGCCGCGGCGGCCTCGGGCGCGGGGTCCTGCTCCGGTCCGCCCAGGCTCCACGTCGTCACCCCGCCGCTCACGACGAGCGCGACGGCGGCCGCGGCCACCAGCGGCCACCGGGCGCGGCGCCGGCGGCCGGCACCGGCTTCCGCTTCCGGCCCTGCGGGCCGGGACGCGGACGGAGACGAAGACGGGGACGCGGGCGCGGGCGCGGCAGTGGCGGCTGTGGCAGCGGCGGCGGGAGCGGGGAGTGACCGGGGGGAGGGCCCACGCCCGGTCCTGTCCCTGGGCGTGAAGGCGGGGGTCGGCTCCTGTGCGGGCGCGTGCGCCGGCAGGCCGGTCGCGCGGCGCCGCTGGGCGGGTATGAAGGCGGTCGCCTCGTACGACGGCGGACCCAGCTCCGCCATGATCTCGTCCGGCGTCGGGCGCTCGGCCGGATCCTTCGCCAGGCAGCGGCTGACCAGCGGTACGAGCGCGGCGGGCACGCCGCTCAGGTCCGGCTCGTCGTGCACCACCTGGTACGCCACGATGTACGGGCTTCCGTCGTCGAAGGGGCCCTGCCCGGTCGACGCGTGCACCAGCACCGAGCCGAGCGCGAAGACGTCCGCCGCCGGACCGACCTGCCGGGGCCGCTGGAACTGCTCGGGCGCCATGTACGGCGGCGAGCCGATGAGCTTGCCCGTCTCCGTGCGCAGGTCGCTGTCGACGGGGCGGGAGATGCCGAAGTCGATGACGCGCGGTCCGGTGTCGGTGAGGAGGACGTTGCCGGGTTTGAGGTCCCGGTGGACGACCCCGGCGCGGTGGATGTCGCGCAGCGCCTCGGCGAGCCCCGCCGTGAGCCGGCGCAGCTCGGCGGGGGCCATCGGGCCGTTCCGCTTCACCTGGTCGGCCAGCGTGGGGCCCGGCACGTACAGGGTGGCCATCCACGGGCGCTCGGCATCCGGGTCGGCGTCCACGACGGGTGCGGTGAACGCGCCGCTCACCCGGCGGGCGGCGGCCACCTCCTGGCGGAAGCGGGCCCGGAACTCCGGGTCGGCCGCGTACTGTTCGTGCACCACCTTCACGGCGAGGCGCAGTCCCGAGGCGGAGGTGGCGAGGTGCACGACACCCATCCCGCCCGAACCGAGGCGCGCCTCGAGGCGGTAGTGGCCGGCGTATCCCGGCAACGGCGGCATCGCCCCACCCCCGTGGTCCGCGTCGATTTCCGGCCGCGCACATGCGACGCACGGAGCCTAGTCGATGGTGCGGCCGATGTCGGCGGGGCTTGCTAGCCTGCGCGTCGCGCCCGGCGGACGACGCCCGGCGCACCGCGCACCGCGCCCCGCGGACGGCGCACCGCACCTCGCGACGAGATCGTCGCCACCACACCGCAACGCAACGGGGGAGACCGCTCCATGGAAGCCACCACGGGCACCGCACCAGCCACAGGAATGACCTCAGGCACCGAGAGCACGGCGCAGCCGGCCGCGACGGCGTTCGCCGCCGACGTCGTGCGCTACCCCATCGCCCCGGGCTACCGGGTCAACGTCCGCTCCGGCCCGGGCACCCAGTACCGCATCGTCCGGACCCTCGCCTACGACGTGAGGGTCCCCGTCTACTGCCAGAAGCCCGGCGAGCGCATCACCGGTCCGTACGGCACGACGGCCCTGTGGGACAACATCGCGGACGGGGAGTTCGTCTCCGACGCGTACGTGAACACGGGCAGCGACGGGTACGTCGCACCGCGCTGCTCCTGACCGCCGCCGCGCCGCTCCGGCGATAATCGAGCCCGTGAGCGACGAGCAGACGGACAAGACCACCCCCGGGCCGCAGCCCGAGCCCCTTCGTTTCTTCGGCACGACCTGGGTCGGCCACGACGGCGGGTACGGGCTGCGGCGTGCCGGCGTGGCCGTCGGCTCGCTCGGGGCCGCCGTCGCCGGCGCCTTCGTGCTGCGCTTCGCGCACCAGGGCCTGGCCGTCGCCGACGTCGGCGGCTTCGTCAACGCCCTGGTCGTCGTCATGTTCGCCGTCTGCACGGCCATCGCCTTCCGCAAGACCTGGGAGGGCTTCACGCGCCGCCCGGCCGACCCCTCCCGCGAGGACGCCCTGCGCGGCCTGAAGGCCATCGGCTTCCTCGGCTCCCTCCTGGCCTACTTCGTGCGCTCCCTCATCGAGGCGCCCGGCGAGAAGCTGGTGCGCGCCGAGTACGAGGCCGCCCGCGTCCAGTACGAGAAGCGCCGCGCCGGCCGCACCGGCAACCCCATGGCCCGCCGCCAGAAGCGCAAGCGCCCCTGACGGCGCCGGCCGCGGCGCTCAGGTCCGCGGCCGGGCCGCCATCACGTGTCCCGATGGTTGACCCGGGGACCCGTCCGCGCAATTATTCATCACATGGTGAATAAAATTGGTGCCGCCGTCGAAGCCCGGAACCTCACCGTCGTACGCGGCACCCGCACCGTCCTGCGCGGCCTGGACTTCGCCGTCGCACCCGGGGAGATCACCGGGTTGCTCGGCCCCTCCGGCTGCGGCAAGACCACCCTCATGCGAGCCGTCGTCGGCACCCAGGCCAAGGCCACCGGCACCCTGACCGTCCTCGGCCGCCCCGCGGGCGACCCCTCCCTGCGCGCCCGCATCGGCTACGTCACCCAGGCCCCGTCCGTCTACGACGACCTCACCGTCCGCCAGAACCTCGACTACTTCGCCGCCGTGCTCCGGCCCGGCCGCGCCCACCACGACACCCGCGCCGCGTCCGTGGCCCGCGCCCTCGCCGACGTGGACCTCACCAGCCACGCCGGCGCCCTCGCCGGCAACCTCTCCGGCGGCCAGCGCAGCCGTGTCTCACTCGCCGTCGCCCTGCTCGGCACGCCCGAACTCCTGGTCCTCGACGAGCCGACCGTGGGACTCGACCCCGTCCTGCGCCGCGACCTGTGGGAGCTGTTCCACCGCCTCGCCGCCGACCGGGGCGTCACGCTCCTGGTCTCCTCCCACGTCATGGACGAGGCGGAACGCTGCCACCGCCTCCTGCTGATGCGCGACGGCGAGATCCTCGGCGGAGCCGCCTCCCCCGACGGCTACGGCGGCGACACCCCCGAAGCCCTCCGCCGCCGCCATGACACCGCCACCGTCGAAGAGGCCTTCCTGCGCCTCGTCGACGCGGCCGCCGCCCGCCAGGAGACACGTCGATGAACGCCACCCGTCAGGAGACCCGCCGATGAACGCCGCCCGCACCCTCGCCACCGCCGCGCGCGTCCTGCGCCAGCTCCGCCACGACCCCCGCTCGATCGCCCTCATGCTGCTCGTACCGTGCGTGATGCTCTTCCTGCTCCGGTACGTCTTCGACGGCAGCCCCCGCACCTTCGACTCCATCGGCGCCTCGCTGCTGGGCGTCTTCCCCCTGATCACGATGTTCCTGGTGACCTCGATCGCCACCCTGCGCGAACGCACCTCCGGAACCCTGGAACGCCTCCTCGCCATGCCGCTCGGCAAGGCCGACCTCATCGCCGGCTACGCGCTCGCCTTCGGACTCCTCGCGGTCGTGCAGTCGGCCCTCGCGACCGGCCTCGCCCTGTGGTTCCTCGACCTCGACGTCACCGGCTCTCCCTGGCTCCTGCTCCTGGTCGCGCTCCTCGACGCGCTCCTCGGCACCGCGCTGGGCCTGTTCGTGTCGGCCTTCGCGGCGTCCGAGTTCCAGGCCGTCCAGTTCATGCCGGCCGTGATCTTCCCTCAGCTCCTGCTGTGCGGGCTCTTCACCCCGCGCGACCGGATGCAGCCGGTCCTCGAAGGCATCTCGAACGTGCTGCCCATGTCGTACGCCGTCGACGGCATGACCCAGGTGCTCCACCACACCGACATGACCGCCGACTTCGTCCGCGACGTCCTGATCGTCGCCGCCTTCGCCCTCCTCGTCCTCGGCCTCGGCACCACCACCCTCCGCCGCCGCACCCCCTGACCCCCCGCGCCCGCACGGCTGTCCGCCGCGCCCCCTGACCCTGCCCCCGCACGGCTACCCGCCGCCCGCCGGCCCACCGCGTACCTCCACCACGTCACCCACCTCCACCGCGCGGTACAGCCACCGCGCATCCCCCTCGCCCAGCTCGACCGCTCCCTCGGCAGCCCCCGCGCCGACGCACCGGGCCGAGCCGTCCGGGCCCGCGAGGTGCACCACCCACCTCGCTCCGCCCCGCCGGGCGTTCTTCGCCGTCACCTTCATCCGCCCGGCGGGCAGCACCCGCTCCGCGCTGCCCGCCGACAGCACGGTCAGTACGCGGCCCCGCCCACCACCGCGCTCCACCGTCAGCCGCCCCGCCCCGACGTCCACCGTCACGGCCGTCCCGATCCCGCTCCCGCTCCCGGTCCCAGCCCCTGCCCCAGGCCCCGCCGCCGTCGCCCGTGCCCCGGCCGCCGGCGGCTCCGACCCGCCGGGCTGCGCCCCCACCGCCACCGCACCGAGGACGGCCACCGTGACCAGACCGGCCCCCAGCGCCCGTCTGTGCCGCGCGCGCACCTCGTCCGGGCGCCGTACCTCACCCCCCGTACGGCCCAGATCCCGCAGGACGAAGCCGAGTTCCCCCAGCTCCTCCTCATCGGACACGCCGCCTGACAGGTCACCGGACATCGCTGCCCTCCTTCCCGCCCCTCCAGCCGCCCGGTAGGACCACCGCCGCGGGAATTCGGTTCCGGCCCCCAGCCCTCCCGGCAGCCGGTCCCGCCGTACCGCTCCGCGGACACCTCACCCGCCACAGCGCCGCCAGTGCGAGGATGGCGGCACGTACTTCCTCCGGCGAGGTGAACAGAGCCATGACCCAGACAGTCGCAGTCCTCGGCACCGGCAAGATCGGCGAAGCCCTGCTCAGCGGCATGATCCGCGCCGGCTGGCCGACCGGCCACCTCCTCGTCACCGCCCGCCGCACCGAGCGTGCCGAGGAACTGCGCACCCGCTACGGCGTCGAGCCCGTCAGCAACGCCGACGCCGCCAAGCGCGCCGACACCCTCATCCTGGCCGTCAAGCCGCAGGACATGGGCACGCTGCTCGACGAACTCGCGTCCCACATCACCCCGGACCGCCTCGTCGTCAGCGCCGCCGCCGGCATCACCACCGCGTTCATCGAGGAACGCCTCGCCGCCGGCACGCCGGTCGTCCGCGTCATGCCCAACACGCCCGTCCTCGTCGACGAGGGCATGTCGGTCATCTCGGCGGGCAGCCACGCCACCCACGAGCACCTGGCCCACACCGAGGAGATCTTCGGCGGCGTCGGCAAGACCCTGCGCGTCCCCGAGACCCAGCAGGACGCCGCCACCGCGCTCTCCGGCTCCGGCCCGGCGTACTTCTACTTCCTCGTCGAAGCCATGACCGACGCCGGGATCCTCCTGGGCCTGCCCCGCGCCCAGGCCCACGACCTGATCGTCCAGGCCGCCATCGGCGCCGCGGTGATGCTGCGCGACAGCGGTGAGCACCCGGTGAAGCTCCGCGAAGCGGTCACGTCCCCCGCCGGCACCACGATCAGCGCCATCCGCGAGCTGGAGAACCACGGTGTGCGCGCCGCCCTGATCGCCGCCCTGGAAGCCGCCCGCGACCGCAGCCGCGAACTCGCCTCCGGCAACGGCTGACCCCGGGCCCCTCCCGGCCCCGCGACCGGAGGCGGCGCAAGCGTCACCGCCCCGCTGCCTCCAGCACCTCCTGCGCCGTCACGACCCGGGCGAACCCGCCGCCCTCCAGCGACACCGCCGTCGCCCGCGACAACTCGTCGGCCGTCGCCGTCCAGCCGAAAGGCCCCGCCAGATCGAACGTGTGCATCGCGTCGAGCACGAACAGCACCCGGTACCCCAGGTTCCCGCCCATCCGCGCGGTCGTCTCGTTGCACATGTTCGTCTGGATGCCCACGAGGACGATCTGCTCGATCCCCGCGCCCTTCAGCCAGGCGTCCAGATCGGGCTCCCCGTAGAACGCCGAGTTCACCGACTTCGTCACCAGCAGCTCCCGGCCGCGGCCCCGCCCCCGCCTCTCCTCCACGAAGTCCTTGAAGTCATGACCCGTGTGCCCCCGCCGCAGCGGTGACCGCGACCCGGCCGCCGACTCGTGCCGTACGAACACGACCGGCCGCCCGGACTCCTGCCAGGCGTCGATCAGCGCGGCCATGTTCCGCTCCGCCCCCGGATTGTTCCGCCGCCCCCAGAACTCCTCCTCCTCGAACCCCTTCTGTACGTCGATGACGACCAGTGCCGCGTTCGCCGCGATCTCGATGTCCCTGTCCATGCCGACGATGCTCGCGGCCGAGCCATCACCGCCACCAGTGGCGGCAACGCCACGCATCGATGGCTTCCCGCCGCCACCCGTGTCGGCCAGGATGCCCCCATGACGTCGAGCCCCTCAGCCACCGCCCCCTACCGCGTCGCCCTCGTCGCCTTTCCCGGCATCCGCGCCTTCGACGTCTCCGTCGTCACCGAGGTCTGGGGCAACGGCCGCAGCATGCCCCGCGTCCCGCCGTTCGAACTGCGCCGTGTCGCCGTCGACCCCGCCACCGCCGTCGCCCTGCCCGGCGGGCTCACGCTCACTCCCGACCGCCCCCTCGCCTGGCTCACCGGAGCCGACCTCGTCCTGGTCCCCGGTATGGCGGACCCGGCCACCGACGTGCCCCCTGCCGTACTCGACGCCCTCCGCGGCGCCCACGCCGCCGGCACCCCCGTCGCCGCGCTCTGCGCCGGAGCGTTCGTCCTGGCCCGCGCCGGCCTCCTCGACGGCCGCCGCGCCGTCACCCACTGGTTCCTGGCCGACGAGCTCCGCGCCCGACACCCCGCCGTCACCGTCGAACCCGACGCCCTCTTCGTCGAGGACTCCGGCATCTGGACCTCGGCCGGCACCGCCGCCGGCATCGACCTCTGCCTCCACCTCGTCCGCACCACCCACGGCGCGGAGGCCGCCGCCACCATCGCCCGCTCCATGGTCACCGCCCCCTTCCGCACCGGCACGCAGGCACAGTTCATCGAGCACCCGACCCCCCGGGCCGACCGCGACGCCGACGCCCTCGCCTCCGTACGGCACCACGCCCTCGCCCACCTCGACGCACCGCACACCGTGGCCACCCTCGCGGCCCGAGCAGGCATGTCCCCGCGTTCCTTCGCCCGCCACTTCCGGGCCACCACCGGCACCACCCCGCTCCGCTGGCTCATCACCCAGCGCCTCGCCGCCGCCCGGAAGCTCCTCGAACTGACCGATCTCCCCCTCCCCGAGGTGGCCCGCCGCGCGGGCTTCGGCAGCGAGGTGACCATGCGGCAGCACTTCGCCCGTCACCTCGCCACCAGCCCACGCGACTACCGCACGGCGTTCCGTCACCGCGCGGGCAGCAGCCCGATCGCCCGATAGGCCCGGTCCACCACCGGCCGGGCGATCTCCCGGGCCCGCTCAGCCCCCTCCCTCAGCACCTTGTCCACCGCTCCCGGATCGGCCGCCAGATCCGCATGCCGCTCCCGCAGCGGCCTCAGCAGCTCCACCACCGCATCCGCCGTGTCCTTTTTGAGCGCGCCGTACGACTCGTACGCACCGGCCAGCGCCGCCGGGTCCCCACCCGTGCAGGCAGCCAGCACGTCCAGCAGATTCGCCACGCCGGGCCGGGCCTCCCGGTCGTACGCGACCTCCCGGCCGCTGTCGGTCACCGCCCGCATGATCTTGCGGCGCACCACGTCGGGCTCATCGAGCAGATAGACGATCCCCGCCCCGTTCGCGTGCGACTTCCCCATCTTCGCCGTCGGGTCCTGCAGGTCCATGACGCGCGCCGCCACCGGCGGGTGCGTCGCCCTCGGCACCGTGAAGGTGTGCCCGTACCGCTGGTTGAACCGCACCGCCAGATCCCGGGTGAGCTCCACGTGCTGCGTCTGGTCGTCCCCCACCGGCACCTCGTCGGTCCCGTACGCCAGGATGTCCGCCGCCATCAGCACCGGGTACGTCAGCAACGACACCCGCACGCTCTCCCCGGCCGCCCGCGCGGCCGCACCCTTCTCCTTGTACTGGATCATGCGCCGCAGCTCCCCGTCCGCAGCCGTGCACTCCAGCAGGTACGACAGCCGCGCGTGCTCGTCCACATGGCTCTGTACGAAGAGGGTGCACAGCCGCGGGTCCAGTCCCGCCGCCAGGAGGAGGGTCGCCGCCTGCCGGCTCAGCCGCCGCACCCGCGCCGGATCGTGCTCCACGGTCAGCGCGTGCAGATCCACCACGCTGAACAACGCGTCCGCCCGGTGCTGGTCCACCTCCACCCACCGCCGGACGGCCCCGAGGTAGTTGCCCAGCGTCAGGTGCCCCGTCGGCTTGATCCCACTGAAGATCCGCGTCATCGCGCTCTCGTCTCCCGCTCCACTGATCGAGGCCACCGCCACCCGCGGCCGGGCCTCCCGGAGGGAGAAACACGAACGGCCGCCGAAGCGGCGGCCGTTGGGTGCACGCGTGTCTGCCGGCCGCCGTCAGGCGGCCCACCACTGAAGGGTGCACACATGCGCTGTCATGCCCCCAGGCTACGGGACCGGCACCGAGTTGACACGGGATTGCCCGCTCCGTAGTGTTCTCCGGGTTGTCCGACGTGAGCACCGACTCCGGTCGGCCCCGGACAGCCATTCCGCAAGAACCACTCCAGGCGAACGACGCCGTACCCATGTCGTCGTTTCGCTTTCCGTGTGCTTTTGCGAAATGAGGAATCCGCGTTCGAACGAGCGCAGACCGGATTAGCGTCCGGGCAAGGGATTCGCTAAAGTCTCACTCGTCGGAACGGCCCAACGGGTCGGGAAGACAAACCCGCTGACTGGGAATCAGGCCCGAAAGGATCTGATAGAGTCGGACCCGCCGGAAAGGGAAACGCGAAAGCGAAGAACGGCCCGGCAGCCCGCTCCAGCGGGTGGCGGAAACGGAAAACGGATCTGCTAAGCTGGAAACACGAAAGACCGAAGGGAAGCGCCCGGAGGAAAGCCCGAGAGGGTGAGTACAAAGGAAGCGTCCGTTCCTTGAGAACTCAACAGCGTGCCAAAAATCAACGCCAG